>DASWRM010000031.1 GCA_036403155.1 Gaiellales bacterium
CGCGCCTGGATGCGCCGGCTCGATCACTCGATGATCTTCGTGCTCATCGCGGGTACGTACACGCCGTTCGCGCTGCTCGTCCTGCACGGGACGCTCGCGCACGCGATCCTGATCGTGGTCTGGGCCGGCGCCCTCGGTGGCATCGTGCTGAACCTCGTGTGGACCACCGCGCCGCGCTGGCTGATCGCGGCGGTCTACGTCGCGCTCGGCTGGGTGGCCGTGGCGGCCATGCCGGCGCTCGCCGACAAGATCGGCGCGAGCGGCGTCGCGCTCCTCATGGGTGGCGGCCTCCTGTACACGGCCGGTGCGGTCATCTATGCGACCCAGCGGCCCGACCCCGTGCCGCAGGTCTTTGGCTACCACGAGATCTTCCACGCGCTTGTCGTGGCAGCCGCGGCGGCGCACTTCGCCGTCGTCGCGTTCTACGCGTTGCCGTAGCCGCTGGCGCTGGACTCAGCGCTCGAACGCGAGATCCAGGGTCCCGATGTCGGTATCGGCGCCGCCGCCGACGACGGTGACGCGTTTCCGTGCCAGTTCGCGCCGAGTATGAAAATCGCGCACCACCACGGTCACGACCCCGGACGCTGGCGCGTGACCGAGGGCAAAGCCCACGCGATACCGCCGCGGGCATGGGCTGTGTGACGTCCCGCAGTCAGGCCGCGGCATGCCCGAGGCGCGGGAGTTGGCGACGACCTGCCCGCCCGGCCCGAGGATGCGCACCTCGAGGTCGTTGAGTAGGGCCGATTGGCGGTTAGCCGAGAGACCGCCCACCACGTAGGGGCCCCCCACGAGACGCTGCGTCGCCAGGCTCCCAGTCGACGCCACGCTCACGGCCTCGTCGTGCAAGGTGACTACGCCGCGATCCTGCTGGCGCATGTCGGCGGCGCTGAACAGTTCGAGCTTGCAGCTCACGCACGGCGGAAGATTGGTCAGCTTGTATGCCAGTGGGCGTCCGGACACTCCCGGGCCGCCGCTGTTGGCCCTGGTGGTCGTCACAGACGTGCTGCCCACGACCACGCCGCCGGCATCCATGAGCCTCACCAGGTACGTGGTGTTGTTGCGCAGCGGAGCTGGGCCCGCACCGGGGGCGAAGCTCCCGCCTGCAACGATGGACCCCACGAGCTGGCGTCCCGCGGGCTGTCCGTCGAAACCAGGCGGTATCACGAACGTGGGTGCGGAGGTGTCCTCATCTGGGCCCGAGGTGGTCAGGTTGGCGGTATCGACCGGGACCAGGCCCGCGGGTCCCTCGACCACCGCCGCGACCGTGACTGGCTTGTCCGCCGGTACCCCGTCCAAGCGATAACCGATCACCGATCCGAGGTCGCAATGCGCGGCACGCTGTGCGGCTGGCAGCGGCCGGCACGCGCGCGGCAGGCGTCTGGAGTCCGTGATCGTCTCCCCGGTGGTCGAGTCCGTGACCACGATTCGGATCTTGTCGGGTCTGACGCCGTTCGGGAGGATCGATCCGTTGAGGAAGTGTCCGGCGCCGTCCTTGAGCTGGAGATCGCGACGGGTGACGCTGACCGCTCGAGAGGAAGGTATGGTCACCGTCGCTCGGTCCACGATCCGAGGGCCTTCGCGCAGCTGCACCGTGCACGCCTCGCAGGCCGGCAGGTTCTGGAGGCGATAGCCAGATTCGCCCGTGCTCGGCGTGGTCACGCGGCCGGTAGCGAGTATCTGCCCCCTACGGAGCAGCAGGACCGTCCGGACCCGCTGCGTGGGCGCGAAGCGCAAGCTCTGCAAGGTTCCATGCCGCTCCCCGGGCGCGAACGGCGCGAGGTAGCTCACCGTCCCGAAGAGCGTCCTGCCGCGAACGGACGCGGGCATGATGTCGAGAGCCGTCAGGGGAGGTAGCTGCTCGTATCCGCTCGCGTCCGCGAGCAGCGGCCCCGACGCGCTGTCGACGACAACGGCAGGCCCTCGATCCGGCGTCTGCAACAGCTCGAACGTGAGGCGGCGGTTGTCGGTCGGGAGTCCGGTCAGCTGGTAAGAAAGCTCGGAGCCGCCAGCCTCGCAGTATGCCCCGGGCGTGTTCGTTCTACGACATTGCGGGCGAATGGCAGCCGTGTCGGCCACTACTCGACGTCCGTCCAGTACCCGCACCCTCAGGTCGAGAGGCGACGTGGCAGTGGGTGTACCAGGAAGTGGATGCTCCACCCCGTCCAGATTTGGCGTCTCGATCCTGCCGAATCCCCAGCCACCGGGTCGGTCGCGCAGGTAGAAGTTCACGGTGGTCTGACCCGCGTCCCCGTCGATGCTGACGAGCGTTGCAGCCTGGAGGATGCCCGGCCCGTTACGCAGCGCGACCACGCAGTTCTGGCACGACGGCAGCCCCTCGAGCCTGTAGAACGGCACTCCATTGGGAGCCACGTCCGAGGCAATCACTCGACGACTCGCGACGACGGCGCCGTTTGCGGCGTAGAGGACGACCGCCAGGCGGTCGGTCGGGCTCGGAAAGACCGTTGAATCGAAGGGATTGGGAGAGGTGGGGAGCACGCCGATTGCGAGTGCCGGAAAGTAAGAGATCGCGCCTATCAGCGTGTGCTCGTGCGCGGGCGGAGGTGGTGGCGGGGCTGGGGCCGCCTCGAAGGCGCCGGCGTCGCAGGCTGGCCCCTGCGCGCGGGTCGTGTCGCGCTGGTCGGTCGCAGGGCAGCCCGCGTTAGGAACGAGGTCGATCGCCTGGCTGCCGGCGCCCAGTGCGAGCACGTCGCTCTCGCCTCCCTGGTCGCTCAGGGCGCCGTCGAGCGCCGCGTCTCCGCCCTGGCGGCTGGAAGAGTCGCTCAGGCCGCAATCGGCCGCGGATTCGAGGTTGGCGCCGTCGTCAGTCAGCGCGCCCGAGCAATTCGCCGGAGAGCCGGACCCGGACAGGTCCGTCCCGGTGTTGCTCAGGTTGCCGGAGATGATCGAGCCGCGTACGTGGACCGCGACCCCGGTGGCAACCTTGATGCCACCCGGCTGTGCACCCTGCGCGCGGTTGCCGGCAAGCGTCACGTGGGTCAGCGTCGTCGTGGACGCGGCGTCGAGTGCACCGGAGTCCGTGCCCCCGTTCCCGCTGATGGTGGAGGAGCGGATGACGAGGCTGGCCGCTCCACCCGTCGTGCTGACGGCGCCGCCCTTGCCGGCCCCGGTCACCGCGCGGTTCGCGTCGAGCAGGCTGTGCTCGATCGTCAGCGTGCCGCTGTTTGCCACACCGCCGCCCGCCGACGCCGCCCCATCGGTCACGCGGACGTGGTCCAGAGTCATCGTCCCCATCGAAAGCACGTTGCCGCCGAGATCCCCGCCGGTGGCGGTCGAGTCCGGCTCGCCGCCCGTGATCGTCAGATGCGAAACGATCGCTGAGAAGGCCGGGTCGAGCTGCTGCAGCGCGCGGTCGTGGGAGTTCGCGCCGTTGGCGTCGATGATCGTGGTCCGCGCGCCCTCGCCCTGCAGGGTCGTCTGGTTGGGAATGGAGAGCGCGCCCGCGGCGGCGCTGAGCGTGTATGTGCCGGACGGCACCATGACCGTTGACCCGGGTACATCGGTCGCATTGCCGAGGGCGCCGCGGAGCGTGCACGGACTGCCCGGAGTCGGCGGCTGGTCGCAGCCGCTGCCGTCGTCGGCGTACGTGTTCACGGTGTAGGTGTCCGCAATCGCGGGCGTCGCCGTGGCCGCCATCGCCGCAAGGGCGACGGCCGCGGTGGTCAGCGACCTGCGAGCCCTT
>DASWRM010000032.1 GCA_036403155.1 Gaiellales bacterium
GTCGCCGACCTCGAGCAGGCGGCCGTCACGGCGCTGCGCGAGGACGGTGCCCGCGCGCTCGCCTATACGCCGGGTGGGTACCCCCCGCTGCGCGAGTGGATTGCCGAGCGTCACGCGGTCGATCCGTCGCGCGTGCTGCTCGTCAACGGCTCGCTACAGGGAGTGGCGTTCCTGGCCCAGCACCTGTTCCTGGGCAGGGGCGGGTCGGCGGTGGTCGAGGATCCGACATACGACCGCACGCTCATCTCGCTTCGCACCTTCGGTGCCGAGGTCGCCGCGGTGCCGCTGACGCCGGAGGGCATCGACGTCGACGAGCTGGAGCGCACGCTCGACGGCGCGGCGAGCGTCCGGCTGCTCTATGTGATCCCGACGTTCCAGAACCCCGCGGGCGTGTCGCTCCCAGAGGAGGGCCGGCGGCGCGTCGTCGCGCTCGCACGCGACCGGGGCATCCTGGTCGTCGAGGACGACCCGTACGGGCTGCTCCGGTTCGAGGGCTCGCCGGCGCCGACGTTGCACCAGATCGACGGCGGCGACAACGTGGTCTACTCCTCGTCGTTCACCAAGACCGTCGCCCCCGGGATCCGCACCGGATACCTCGTCCTGCCCGAGCGGCTCGCACCCGGTCTCGCGAAGCTGTCCGAGAACACCTACATCGCCCCGAACACGTTCGCCGAGGCCGCGCTGGCCGCGTACTGCCGCGCCGGACGGTTCGAGCCGAACGTCGAGCGGGCGACCGCCACGTTGAAGGAGCGCCGCGACGCGATGGAGGCGGCGCTGCAAGAGCACTTCCCGGAGGGCGCGCGCTGGACGACCCCGCAGGGCGGCTACTTCTACTGGGTCGACCTGCCGGACGCCATCGACACCGCTGCGCTGCTCCCTGAGGCCGCCGAGCGCGGGGTGCCCTACGTCAGCGGCGGCGACTTCTGCGCTGGCGGCGGCGGCCGCTCGTCGCTCCGCCTGGCTTTCAGCGCCGTGCCGCCGGATCGGATCGCCGAGGGCGTTGCCCGGCTGGGCGCGCTGCTCAGCGAGCAGCTGGCGCCCGCCTCCGTCTGACGCTCGCGCCGTCGCCCGGAATCGGTCAGGCGACGCCGGCCGCGACGCGTCCACCGGACAGCCACCCGGGAGGCGTGAACTGCGGAGCGGCGTCGACCAGTCGCGCCTGCGGTGGCGCGACCATCTGACCCTTCAGGGCCGGGCGGAAGGTGGGGCAGGGCTCAGCGAGGTCCAGCGCACAGAGGCTCGTCTTGCGAAAGAAACAATCGTTGCAGGTGACGCATCGAGCCTTGTGTGCCACGTTGAGGGACCTTTCGTCGAGGAGTGAAACCCGGTCGGAGAGAGCGCAGTGTAGGGATCGCCACTACCGCCATCCAGTGTTGCCTCATCGGAATATGCGCTGTTTGCGGCAGATCGATTTCACCAAATCCTCACCCCGGCGGGAGGCGTCTGATGACCGCCAGCGCCTGCGTGAAACTCGTCACTCCGATCACATGGATGCGTCCATGGGCGGCCGCCCTGGCGTCCCTCAGGTTGTCGCCGACAGGGACCAGGAAGGTGTCCGCGCCGGCCTCGATGGCGCCCACCGTCTTCTGCTGAACGCCGCCGATGGCGTGCACCGTGCCGGCCACGTCGAGCTCGCCCGTCACGGCGATCTTGTGCCCGTCCAGCAGGTGCCGGCCGCTCAGCGAGTCGTAGATCTCGAGGGCGAAGCCCAGCCCCGCCGACGGCCCTCCGATGTCGCCGGTGTCGATCTTGACCGGGATCGGAAGCTTGCCGAATCGGACGGCGTCAGCGACGGACACGCCGATGATCGCGTGCACCGGCGGCTTGGGCGACCTGATGGTGGGCACGGTGACCTTGCCCGCCTGCCGCAGCGTGAGCCGCACCGACTGCCCCGGGTGGACGGGACGCATGTCGTCGATCATGTCCTGCGCCGAGCGCACGGGGTCGCCGTTGACCGACGTGACGACATCGCCCGACTCGATGCCGGCCTTTGCCGCCGGGTCACCGGACTCGATCCCGACCAGCAGGGCGCCCTGCCGGATCAGGGGCACGCGCTTGCCGAGCCCTCGCTCGGCCACCACCTTCGCGGTCTGCTGCGATGTGGCCATGGCGTGGAAGTCCTGCTGCACGCGCTGCTGGTTCGACTGGCCGGGGGCGAGGATCTCCCGGTCGGGCACGAGGCTGGCTCCGTCGACGAGGTGCTCCGCCCAGAGCTTCTGGATCAGGTTCGCGTGCAGCAGGTTGACGTCGACGAAGTAGAACCCGGTGTCCTTCGCCGGCGGCCGGCCGCCCCGCGCGTGCACAACCTTCGCGAGCGGGTGCGCGGGGTCAGGGAGGAACGCGTAGTACCCGGACTGCTTCTCCCACCCGTAGGTGAACGCGCCGGCGACGAGCGCGAAGGCCAGGGCCAGAGCGACCGGCCAGCGAGGCCTGCGGAGCTGCGTCACCCGCCTGCCACCGCGAGCGATCCGCCCACCGTCACCACGGCGATGACGGCCAGCCCGAGCACCGTCAGCGGCGTGAGGCGGCTGTACGCGAGGTTCCCCCGACCGTAGCCGGACAGCACCACGCCGGTGGCGATGCCTCCGAGCAGCCCGCCGATGTGGCCGCCGATCGAGATCCCGGGCACGCCGAAGGTGAACAGCAGGTTGATGAGGAGCAGGCCGCCGATCGACCCGCCGAGCAGCGCCGTCCCGCGCTGCCGCTCCAGCACGAGCAGCGCGCCCATGACGCCGAAGATCGCTCCGGAGGCGCCGGCGGATTGCGCGTCCGGCGTCACCACCAGCGCGCCGAAGCTGCCGGCGAGCAGCGAGAGCAGGTAGATCAGGCCGAAGCGCACCGAGCCGGCGTACCGCTCGAGCGCCGACCCCAGGATGTAGAGCGCGTACATGTTGAAGGCGATGTGGAGCGGGCCGTAGTGGATGAAGCCCGAGGAGACGAGCCGGTACCAGTCGCCGTGCTCGACGGCCGGTCCGAACAGGGCCAGCCGGTTTCCCAGCGAGTTGAGCGCGCCGCCGCCGCCGAACAGCCCGCCGCCGCCACTGCCAAGCCGGTTGGTCGCGACGAACAGCAGGACGTTCGCCGCGATGATGGCGTAGGTCAGCCGCGGCTCGTTTGCCATCAGGAAGGCGGGCGTGCTGGTGCGCGTACGCTGCGATGCGCACTCGGGGCACCGCACGCCGACGGGCGTCTGCCGCATGCAGTCCGTGCAGATCGGCCGGCCGCAGTTGGAGCAGCTGACGGCCGTCTCGCGATCGGGGTGTCGGTAGCAGGTTTCCATCGTGTCAACCTGCCCAATTGTAGGTAGCCAATATTGCTACCAGATTCCGCGCAGGGCCCCACCGTCGACCGGGATCACCGTGCCGGTGATGTACCCGGCCTGCGGTGAGCAGAGGAACGCGACGGTCGCTCCGACCTCGGCCGGGTCGCCGAGGCGGCGCGCGGGGATCGCCTGCAGATCGCGGTCACGGGCGGCGTCCGGGTCGGACTGGTGCTGCCACAGCTCACGGGCGCGCGGCGTGTCGATCTTGCCCGGTGCAATCGTGTTGACGGTGATGCCATCCGGGCCGAGCTCGTGGGAGAGCGTCTTGGCCCACCCCACCACACCGGGCCGCAGCGCGTTCGAGAGCATCAGGTTCGGGATCGGCTCGCGCACCGACCACGACGTGATGTTGACGACGCGTCCGCGCCCGCTCGCCTTGAGATGCGGCAGCGCCAGCCGCGTCAGCCGTACGGCCGAGTTGAGGGACAGCTCGAACGCCTCGGCCCACGCCTCCTCCGGCGTCGACTCGAACGTCCCCGGCGGCGGCCCGCCGGCGTTGTTGACGACGATGTCGAGGCGTCCGCGCTCGGCGACCGTACGCTGCACCGCCTGCTCGAGCGCGGCGCGGTCGCGCACGTCTCCTGCGACGGCGATCGCACCCTCGACGCCCGACGCGGCCTGCTCCAGGCGCTCCGGCGTGCGGGCGAGCATGGTGACGGCGCAGCCCTCGGCGGCCAGGGTTCGCGCGATGGCGAGCCCCATGCCGGACGATGCGCCGCCGACGATCGCGGCGGTTCCCTCGAGTCCCAGCTCCATCGCCGGTACGATAGGCCGCCATGCGGTACGGCCCCATCGATTCCTCGCAGTCGCCGCGGTTCACCGGCGTGCGGACGTTCATGCGGTTGCCCTACGTGGAGACGCTGGACGACGTCGACGTCGCGGTGATCGGCGTGCCGATCGACGACGCGGTGTCGTTCAAGTCGGGCGCGCGGTTCGGTCCCGAGGGCATCCGCAGCGCGTCGGTGCTGCTGCGGCCCTACAACCAGCGGCTGCGGGTCGACGTGACCGAGCACCTCTCGCTGATCGACCACGGAGACGCCCCGACCGTGCCGGGCTACCACGAGGAGACGCTGAAGCGGATCCAGGCGCACCTCGAGCCGGTGCACCGGGCGGGCGTGATCCCGCTCTGCCTCGGCGGCGACCACTCGATGGTGCTCGGCGAGCTGCGTGCTGCCGCGGCCGTCCACGGCCCGCTCGCGCTTGTCCACCTGGATGCGCACGCGGACATCTGGGAGTCCTACTACGGCGCCCGGTACTTCCACGGCACGGTGTTCAAGCGGGCGGTGGAGGAGGGGCTGGTCGATGCGCACGCCTCGGTGCAGGCCGGCATGCGGGGGACGCTCTACGGCGAGAGCGACATCGAGGCGCCGCGCGAGCTCGGCTACGACGCGATCTACTGGGACGAGCTGGAGCAGCTGGGGCCTCAGGCGTACGGCGACCGCGTGCGGGCGCGCGTGGGCGACCGGCCGGCGTTCCTGTCGTTCGACATCGACTTCGTCGACCCGGCGTTCGCGCCGGCCACGGGCACGCCCGAGGTGGGCGGGCCGTCGAGCGGGCAGGCGCTCGCCTTCGTGCGCGCGCTGACTGGGATCGACTTCCGCGCATTCGACTGCGTCGAGGTGGCGCCGGTCTACGACCAGCCGGCCAACATCACCGCATGGGTGGCGGCCAGCGCCTGCTTCGAGATGCTGTCGCTGCTGGCGCTGCGGCGCCGCGACGCGTCTGCCGGGTGACCCCGAGGGTCTGCGGCTGACGCCATGCGCGGGAGGATGGCCCTTGCTACAGACCCATCACGCCGACCAGCTCCCGCACGGCGTCGGCCGAGCGGTTCAGCTGCTGCTGCTCGTCGTCGCTGAGCTGGATCTTGATGATCTCCTCGAGGCCGGTGGCGCCGAGCCGGCACGGTACTCCCATGAAGATGCCGTCCAGCCCGAACTCGCCGGTCAGGTACGCCGCGCAGGGAAGCACGCGCTTCTGGTCGAGCACGATCGAGTCGACCATCTCGGACACCGACGCCGACGGTGCGTAGTACGCCGAGCCGGACTTGAGCAGCTTGACCACCTCGGCGCCGCCGTCGCGCGTGCGCTGGACGATCTCGGCCAGGCGGTTGTGGGGAATCAGGTCGCTGACCGGGATGCCGGCGACGTTCGTGTAGGAGACGACGGGCACCATCTGGTCGCCGTGGCCGCCGAGCACGAAGCCGGTCACGTCGCGAACCGAGACGCCCAGCTCCCAGGCGAGGAACGTGCGGAAGCGGGCGGAGTCGAGCACGCCGGCCATGCCGATCACACGCTCGCGCGGGAAGCCGGACTGCTTCAGGGCGACCTGGCACATCGCGTCGAGCGGGTTGGTGACGACGATCAGGATCGTCCCGGGCGAGCGCGAGACCAGCTCGCGGGTGACGTCGCCGACGATCTTCTGGTTCGTGGTCAGCAGGTCGTCGCGGCTCATGCCGGGCTTGCGGGCGATGCCGGAGGTGATCACGCAGATGTCCGAGCCGGCCGTCTCGTCATAGCCGTTCGTGCCGACGACGTTCGGCTCGTACCCGACCACCGGGCCCGTCTCGTTGAGGTCGAGCGCCTTGCCCTGCGGCAGGCCCTCGACGATGTCGACGAGCACGATGTCGGCGTAGTCCCGCTCAGCCAGTCGCTGTGCGGTGGTGGCGCCGACATTGCCCGCGCCGACGACCGTGATTTTGAGACGGCTCATGCTGGTGTATCCCCCCGGGGTAGAACGTCGTTTGACGTGCGAATCCGGGCGGGATTCTGGCACGAACGGCTACCATCCGGTCGAAGTCCAAGCAAGGGAAAGGCGCGCGAAGATGGCTGACAAGGGAGGGCTCGAGGGCATCGTCGTCGCGCGAAGCCGTCTCTGCTCGATCGACGGGCAGAGGGGCGTCCTGATCTACGGCGGGTACGACGTCAATGACCTCGCCGATCACTCGAGCTACGAGGAGACCTGCTTCCTGATCCTCCGCGGGCGGCTGCCGAGCGCCGAGGAGTTGGACGCTTTCCGGCGCGAGCTCGCGACCGCGCGGGCGCTGTCGGACGAGACCGAGTCGGTGATCGACATGCTGGCGAGCCACGCCGCACCGATGGAGATGCTGCGGACGGCGGTGTCGGCGGACTCGTTCGACGACCCGGACAAGAGCTCGAACGCCGAGGAGGCGAACTTCCGGAAGGCGACCCGGCTGATCGCGAAGATGCCGACGATGGTGGCGCGCTACCACCGGCGGCGGAGCGGGCAGGAGCCGGTTGCGCCGGACTCGGAGCTGGGCCACGCCGCCAACTTCCTGCACATGCTGACGGGCGAGCGGCCGGACGAGCAGGCGGCGCGGACGTTCGACGTGGCGCTGATCCTGCACGCCGACCACGAGATGAACGCGTCGACGTTCACGGCGAGGGTGATCGCATCGACGCTGTCGGACATGCATTCGGCGATCACGGGGGCGATCGGCGCGCTCAAGGGGCCGCTGCACGGGGGCGCGAACGAGCAGGTGATGCACCTGCTGATGGACATCGGTACCGACGAGAACATCGAGCAGGAGATCCGCGGCCGGCTGGCGCGCAAGGAGCGGATCATGGGCTTTGGGCACCGGGTGTACAAGACGTACGACCCACGCGCCGTGATCCTGAAGCGGTTCTCGAAGCAGCTGGCCGAGCGGTCGGACGAGCCGCACTGGTTCTCGATGAGCGAGCACATCGAAAAGGCGGTGATGGAGGAGAAGGGGCTGTACCCGAACGTGGACTTCTACTCCGCCTCCACGTACCACTACCTGGGCATCGAGACGGGCCTGTTCACGCCGATCTTCGCGATGAGCCGGGTGGTCGGCTGGGCCGCGCACGTGATCGAGCAGCACGGCGACAATCGCCTGATCCGGCCAAGCTCGGAGTACGTCGGGCCGCCCCTGCGGGCCTACGAGCCGATCGAGCAGCGCTCCGCTTCAGCAGCCGCGTAGAGCCGGGGCCACCCATACGGGTGGGGTGAGATTGCGCGTAAGGGGTTGACTCTCTTGTGCCTACGCGACACAATCGCCCAATCAGCGCCTAGCCCTGGGGGGTCTTGTTGTGCGCATCGCTCCGAATACTCCGCGCGGTTTCCGCGCCCTGAAGCTCATGGTCGTTCTTGTGCTGGTCGCGCTCGCGGCCGGGCTGACGGGGTCGTCCGCGTCTGCGGTGGGACTGGTCGTCGATCAGGCGACGGATGACGGCACTGGCAACGTCAACGGGTCGCTGAGCTTTGCAATCGAGCAGGCGAACGCTTCCACCGGGGAGACGATCACCTTCGCCTCCGGCCTCTCAACGGTGACGGAGACGGCCTCCCTCCCAGCCATCACGAAGCCCACAACCATCAGCGGAGCGAACGTGACGCTGGATGGATCAGGCGCGACGGCGGGCGCGAACGGCATCACGCTGGGTCCTGGGTCGGGCGGCTCGGAAATCGACGGTCTGACGGTCACGGGCTTCACCCGCTCGAACACCAGCGGCGGAAACGGAATCTTGGTTCAGTCCAGCGGAGACACGCTTTCCGACGTGACGGTCACGAGCAACGGTGGCTACGGGATCTACCTCTCCGACGTCTCCAATACCAGGGTAAAGGGGAATACCGTCGGTGGCTCCGGTTCGGCGGGTAACGGCTTTGGCGGGGTTCGCATCGACGGAAACTCCGGTGGCAACGCGACCGGCAACGTGATCGGCGGCTCCACCCCCGCCGATGGCAACACCATCCTGAACAACGCGAACAACCAGATCTATATGGAAGGCAGCACCAGCGCCAGCCAAGCGAACCACAACACCATCGAGCACAACACCATCACAAACTCGCCGTCGTCCTCGGCGAACGGCGTGGCGATCATCGGCAACCTAAACGTAATCTCCAACAACGCCATCTCAGGCACTGCCGGCCCGGCCATCGTCATCCGCACCGACAGCTCAGGTAACACGATCTCTCACAACTCGCTGACGGTTACTGGCTTCCCGCAGATCAAGCAGGAGGCCGGATCAAGCAACGATGGTCAGGTGCCGCCGATTCTCGAGTCCGTCGACGCCGGCGGCAACGTCGTGGCGGATGCGCCCGTCGCCACCGGACATAGCTTCACGACTGAGTTCTTCGCCTCCGCCGCCTGTGACCAGGCGGCGCAGTTCTTAGAGGCAGACACCTTCAACTCGGGGCAGCAGCGAACCATCGCGCTGAATCTCCCGAGTGGGTTGGACAAGGTGACCGCCACCGCGACGGACGATACGACCCACGACACGTCCACGCTTTCCAACGCGGTCGACCCGGCTCAGGACTGCGGCGCCCCGCCGGCGACGCATGCGGATCTCAGTACGGATATCTCGGCTCCGGCGACAGTAGCGGCGGGGAACTCGGTTACGTACGACGCTTCAGTGTCAAACGCGGGCCCGGCCAACTCCGGCTTCACGCTCACGGTTACACTCGATTCGTCTGAGACATTCGTCAGCGCGCCAGCCGGCTGTTCGAACGCTAGCGGTACGGTCACGTGCACAGGAACGCAGACAGCGGGCGCAGCAGCGGCTCATTTCTCGATCGTCGCTTCAACTCCGTCGTCCCAGGCAGCGGGCGCGACGCTATCGACGTCATCTTCTGTCGCTGCCAACGCCCCGGTGACCGATCCGATCGCTGGGAACGACGGTCCAAAGACCGCGACGACAACTGTGACAAATCAGGCTGATCTGTCGGTGACGGTTGCGAATCATGTTTCGACGTCGCCGGTGATCGCTGGGTCGCCTGCGCAGGGGTCGTTCTCGACCCAGGCGACGGTGTCGAATGGTGGGCCGTCGGATAGCCACGGCTACAAGGTGACGTATTCGCTGGGGACGAGTGGTGGTGGACAGGCGCCGACGGACGTGGCGTTCGCTTCCCCGGGTGGCTCGGGTTGTGTGTATGGCGCGACGCATCAGATAGTGGTGTGTACGGAGCAGACGAGTTTGACGCCGGCGTCTGGGTCGAATACGAGCGAGGTAGCGCCGCAGCAGACGGTGGTGGCGTCGAGTGCTGCGCTTGGTGATTACACGGTGACAGCGGCGGTGCTGCCGATCTCGCCTGTGACTGACCCGGATACAAGCGGCGCGAGCCAGGATAGCGACGTCGCCACGACGAACGTGACCGCCCAGGCCGATTTATCCGTAACGGGTGTGTCTAGCACGCCGACGAATGCGCCAGTGGTCGCTGGTGGGCCGGTTGCTGCGTCGGGATCGTTCTCGGTCCAGGCGACGGTGTCGAATGGTGGGCCGTCGGATAGCCACGGCTACAAGGTCACCTATGCGCTGGCAACGACCGGTGGCAGTGGTCAGACGCTAACAGATGTTGGGTTTGTGTCCCTACCGACTGGGTGCTCGCTCACCGCGGCTGGTGTGGATGACAGCGTTGATTGCTCGAGGTCGACGAGCCTGAGCGGCTCGTCGCATGGCAGTGAGGCGGCGCAATCGCTGACTGTGCAAGCGGCTAGCTCAGCGCTCGGTGGCTACACGGTCACAGCCACCGTGTCTCCGAGCGCTGCCGTGACGCAGCCGCCCGGGAACGATCCCAATCAGGATCGCGCATCGGCGACGCAGAACGTGACGGCGCAAGCTGATCTGAAGGTAACGGGTGTCGTGAGTACTCCCTCGAGTGCGCCTGTCGTTGCTGGCGGGCACGCGCCGGGGTCAGGCTCATTCACGACGCAGGCGACGGTGGCGAATGCTGGGCCGTCTGATAGCCACGGCTACAAGGTGACTTATGCATTGGGGACGACCGGGGCCAGTGGCCAAACGTTGGCAGATGTGGGCTTCGTGTCGCTGCCGACCGGGTGCTCCTTCACTACAGCGGGGCTGGACGATAGTGTGGATTGCACCAAGTCTACGAGCTTGAGCGGCTCAGCGCATCAGAGCGAGACGGCCCAGACGCTTGAAGTTGACGCGGCTAGCTCGGCGCTTGGGGATTACACGGTCACAGCTACCGTGTCTCCGAGCGCTCCGGTGACCCAGCCGTCCGGGAATGACCCGAATCAAGATCATGCGTCCGCCGCGACCGCTGTGGTGGCGCGGGCGAACCTTTCGGTGACGAAGTCTGGCTCTAGCTTCAACAACAACTACCTGGTCAGTGGTACCGAGTCAGCCAACCTTGTATATGCCAACCTCGACGCGACGAAGAACGTCGTGACGTATACGATCACGATCACCGCGCTTGGCGGCCCGTCAGATGCTCGCAACGTCACGATCACGGACGACGTGAACGCTGGAATAACGCCCTCGCCCAATGTTACGTCCGCATTTTCAGCGCGGATTTGCGGACTAAACATTCCGACCGAAGGTACGACTGGATGTGCACCGCTCACAACGGCCGGTGTGAACGTCGGCACAATGAAGCCGACAGACAGTCGGACGTACACCATCACATCGACCGCTAGCGATTCGCTGAGAAGTGGCGGTTACTTGGTTGGCGGCACAACTCCGAACCTCATCGGCAACGTCGTCACCCTGACGTCCACCACGCCCGACGTACATACGCTTTCGCCTATCAATAAGCAGGCGGCGTCCGGCCGTCGCGCGTTCATCGCTACGCGGCCCGACGCCCCAACCAACGTCGCGGCCTTCGCCGGTAACGGCAACGCTGGCGTCACCTGGTCGTCCTCACTCCATGATGGTGGGCAGCCTCTTACGTACCACATCACTGCGACATCGGGCTCGACCGTCATCACGCGAGACCTAGATCCGAACACGGTCGGTTCGAACGGTTTTAACCTCGGACCGAATAACACATTCCAGTACCTCTTGGCTCCGCTTACGAATGGGCTGACGTACACGATCACGGTGCGTGCCGATAACACAGTGGGGTCGAGCGGTCTGTCGAACACCGCGACGACTCTGCCGTCAGTGAACAACTCCGCCTTCGTCTTCACAAACGGCGGCACCCAGCAGACGGCCCCGGTTCCATCGACCACCGACCCCCAAGTCGAGTCGCAGACGTTCAACACCGGCACCAGTGGCCTCGGCACCATCCAAGAGTGCGCAACCACGGGCTCGAACTCGTGCAACCTCACCAACGGCGCGATCGCGAACGCGACACTCGCCGGCGCGGCAAACAAGAAGAACACGACGATCATCCCGACCACCTTCTGCGGCGGGGCGCAGTGCATCGGCGCCGTCGTCATCACGAAGCTCAGCAACCCCGCCAACGGCCGCTACACCGTGATCCTGCAGTACGCAAAGCAGATCATCAGCGGTACCGGGACGAGCTTCAAGGTGTACTTCGAGAATCCGGCTACGCAGACGAGTCCCACCGTGATCCCGGATTGCCCGAACAAGGGCACTCCGACGGTGCCGGCGTGCGTCGTCAAGATCGTGAGCCAGCCGGCTTCGAACCCGGCGCTCAAGGTGCAGCTCAGCGTCGCACCGGGCGTCTTCGACCCGGTCATCGGAACCCGCAAGTAGAGATCAGTTCAGCGCAGCGACCGCAGCCCGCTCGACCAGCGGGACCTGCGGGAGCCTGACCACGCCCAGCCGCTCGAGGAGCGTCACGCACCCGTCCGCCACCAGCGGGTCGGGCGGGCGATCCTCGAGCAGGGCGAGGTCGAGCAGCGCGGCCAGCGACTGCGCCTCCTCGTAGAGCAGTCCGACGCGGCGGCTCTCGTCGAGGCTCAGCTCGAGCAAACCGTTGGCCTGCTCCGGGCGGCCCAGCTGCATCAGCGCATAGGCCATCACCCGCCGCAGCAGCGGCCGCTGCAGCACCGTTTCGCCGACCGGCCGCTCCAGCACCTGATCGGCCGTTCGGAGCGCCGCATCCGGCTCACCCCCGAACAGCTGCGCTTCGGCGACCCTCGCCTCAGTCTCGACCATCATGAACGTGAACTGATTGGCCGTCGCCATCGCGAGCGCCTGCTGCAGCAGCTCCAGCCCCTCCTCCGCGCGCCCCCCGCGTGCCGCCGCCCTGCCGAGGTTTCCGATCGCGGCCGGAATCAGCTGGTCGAACCGCGCGGCGCGCCAGACGTCGAGCGCCCGCCGGAACCGATCCTCGGCCGCCTCGAGGTGCCCCTGGTCGGACAGGATCTCGCCGATGTTGTTCGTGGCCATCGCCGCGTTGACCGCGTCCCCAGTGCGCAGCCTGATCGTCTCCGACCGCTCCCACAGCTGGCCGGCTTCGTCCCAGCGGCCCTCGTAGTAGATGAACCCGCCCAGGTTGTTCAGCGCCAGCGCCTGCAGCGGCAGGTCGCTGATGCGCTCCGCGATCGCCAGCGCCTGGCGCGCATGGTCCTCGCCCCCCAGGCCCAGCTCGGTGTGCGCCCATCCCAGGATCAGGTGCGCCTCCGCCACCGTCGACATGTCTCCGGCCGCCTCGGCCGCGGCGATCGCGTCGGCCCCCAGGGCGACCGCATCGCGGTGCCGTCCCTGCGCCTGCTTGATGGTCGCGCGGGCAGCGATCAACCTCGATCGCACGCGCGACGCCTCCTCGCCTTCACTCTTGACGATTGCCGCCAGCCCGCGGTTGATCCATCGCAGCGATTGCGTGAAACGGCCCTCGCGCTCGCGCACCCACGCCTTGCGCAGCAGCAGCGCCGCCTCCTTCACCGGGTCGTCATGCACGAGCCTCTGCGCCTGCTTGAACGCGTGCATGGCACGGTCGTAGCGGCCGATCCGGTCCTCGAGCTCGCCCAGCGTCTCGAATGCGTCGGCGAGCGAGATGCGGGGCACGTTCCCCGCCCGAGCGGCCGCCTCGACGGCGTCCGAGAGCAGGGCCGCCGCCTCGGTGTTGGCGTACCGCAGCCGCGCGCGGTCCGCCGCAGCCCGGCCGTACCGCCACGCCAGGTCGTATCGCTGAGCGCGGTTGAAGTGCAGCGCGAGCAGGCTGGCATGCTCGTCCGCATTGGGCAGCCGCTCCAGCGCCTCACCCGCCCGGGCGTGCAGCTCTCGCCGGCGCCGGAACGGCAGACCCTCGTACGCGGCGTCGCGCACCAGGGCATGGCGGAACCGGTGGTGCTCGCCCTCCATCGTCAGGAAGGCCGACAGCCGCCGCCAGGTGGCTGCGTCCGGTGGCGCCTGGTCGGCGAGCACGTGCGCCACCAGCTCGTCCGAGAAGCTCATTCCAAGCACGCTCGCCAGCCGCAGCAGCCGCCGGTCGGGAGGCGGCAGCTGGTCGATCTCGGCCATCGCCATCGCCTCGATCGTGTCGGGCAGATCGGTCACGTCGTCTGCGGCTGAGCGGAGCAGTTCGCGCAGGAACAGCGGGTTGCCACCCGAGCGCTCGGCCAGCGCCGTCCGCGCATGTGGCAGCAGCGGCTGGTCGGTGGTGGCCGCTCCGATCAGCTTCTCGGCCTCGTCGGCGGACAGCCGCTTCGGGCGCAACGTGATCGCGCCTTCGGCCGGCAGGTAGCCGGTGGTGTCGTCCCGGCGGCTGACGCAGATAACCCAGCCGGCGCGGGGCGCCTCCTCGGCGATGCGGGCCATGACCTCGGCGGACGCCTCGTCCATCCAGTGCACGTCCTCGATCGAGATCAGCGCCGGCGATGTGCGCGCCGCCAGCAGCTGCGCCGTCGCCTCGGCCAGCCGCATCCTGCGGAACTCCTCCTCGAGGTCGGCCACCTCCGGAGTCATGGGCACGCTTACGTCGAGTGGCACCGCAAGCAGCGGCAGCCACGGTTCCAGCGCCGGGGCCGACTCCCGCACCGCCTGCTGGAGGAGCGTCGACCGCCGTTCCGCGCTGTCACCGGGCTCGCAGCCGATCGCCTGCGCGACCAGCTCGCCGATCACGCCGTAGGGGCTTGACATCGTGTACAGCTCGCACGCCGATCGCAGCTGAGGCAGCGCACCGCCCAGCCGGCGCACCTCGGTCATCAGCCGCGTCTTGCCGATGCCCGGCTCCCCCACGATCGCGATCTGTGCGCTCTCGCCCCGCCAGGCTCCGTCCACCGCGGCCGCCAGCACGTCGAGCTCCCGGTCGCGGCCGACCAGCGGCAGCTCATCGTCGTCTGACCGCCGCGCCCCCGAGATCGCGCCGACCGCGTATGCCTGGACGGGAAGGCGCTTCCCCTTGACCATGAACGGCTCCAGCGCCTGGGTGTGGAAGTGGATCGGCGAGGCGTCGAGCACGGGCGCCGTCGCAAGCAGCTGCCCGGGCGCCGCCTTCGCCATCACACGTGCGGCGAGGTTCACCGCGTCGCCCATGACCGTGTACGTCCGCCGGTACGACGGGCCGATGTCGCCGGCGAAGACGGGGCCCCGGTTCACGCCGATCCGCACCGGGATCTTCGGCTCGGACACGATGATCGACCGGAGCGTCAAGAGCATCCGCTCCTCGTCGTCGCCGAGCGCCTGCGGCGTGCCGGCCACGAGGATGATCTTCCCGCCGTCCTTGTCGATGTCGCTGCCGAGGAACGTCACGCCGTGCTCGTCGGCGGCCAGCTGCGCGGCGATGACGAGGTGTTCGAGCCGCGCGGCCACGACATCCGGGCCGTCATCGCGCATCATCGCGTCCACGCCGTCGAAGTGGACGAACGCAACGGTCACCGGCCGGTGCACCGGATCGTCGCCGCCTGCCAGCACATGGCCCCGGATCGCCGTCGGCATGTAGGCGACCAGGTCGGGATCGGCCAGCCCGTCGTCCAGGCCCGGTGCCTGCACGCCGATGCCCGCCGGCGAGCGACGGAGCAGGAACCCCGGGCCCTTCGCCGCCCCGATCGCGTCGGCCGGGAGGCTGGCCGCCGTGCTCGGGCTGACCAGGATCTCGCCCGCGGTGGCCGTCGACTCCATGGTCACCGTCTCGGTCGCCGCCGGTCCGGTCACGACCAGCTCGCGGTGCGACTCGCCGATCAGGAAGATGTGGAATATGCCGCTGTGCACGCCGACCGACATGCGCAGCGTGATGGCACCGGCCGATGTGGGGATCGGGCCGATCTCGCGAAGCTCACGGCGCATCCCGAATGCGGATCGCGCGGCATGGCCGGCATGGTCACCGCCCGTGAACAGCAGCAGCAGCGCGTCGCCGCCGAACTTGATCAAGCCGCCGCCGTTGCCGTAGGCGATCGCGAGCAGGCGGGCGAAGACGGGACCGAGGACGTCGGTCACCTCCTCCGCACCGGCCTTCCCCTGGCGCGCCAAGCGCTCCGACATCTTGGTGAATCCCGAGATGTCGACGAACACGATCGACCCCTCCACCTCCCGCCAGCGGGAATCCGGTGACTCCACGGCCCACCGCAGGAGCAGGCGTGGCAGGTAGGGGCGGAGCAGGCGAGTCGGGGCAGCGTCCTGCTCGTTCATGACTCGTTCGAGTGTACCGGTCGCTTGCAGAGGGCGGAAGGCCCCGCTCAACCACCCGCGCCGAGCGAGTGAAGCTCGCTCAGCCGCTCGTCCACGAGCCCGTCGGCTCCGGTGGTGACCGCCGCGTCGCCGGCCACGGTCCGCAGGAACTCGTCCCGCCCGAGCGCGTAGAGGTCCGAATCGATCGATGCGACGACCGTCGCCGTCCGCGGGATGTCCCGCAGCAGCGCGATCTCGCCGGCCACCGAGCCCGGCCCCAGGTCGGCGAGGTGCGAGCCGTCGCGCAGCACCTCGAGCGCGCCGCCGTCGACGAGGTACACGTGGTCGCCGTGGTCGCCCTGCCTGATGAGGACGTCCCCCTTGCTGACGTGCATGGGCTCGAGATGCGCCGCGACCCGCTCCATCCCGGCCGGCGTCAGGTAGGAGAACATCTCGATCGACCGCAGCAGCGCGATGCGCTCCGGCGGTGCGCCCGCAAGCCGGTCGACCCGTCGCAGGGCACGCCATGCCAGCGCCAGGCCAAGCGGTTGCAGGGCGGCGACGACCACCAGCGTGGTCGTCAGCGAGACGTGCGCGGCGAGCACGGCCACGGCCACCGCCCCCAATCCGATCGCGGCCCGCATCAGGCTCTCGAGCACGCCGAACACCCGCGCCAGCAGGTCGTCGTCGGCGGCGCGCTGGAGCAGCGTGTACGTGACCACGTCCATCAGCACCATCCCCGCGCCCGGCACGGCGACCATCGCGTAGGCCAGCCCGGTGGTGGTCGTCAGTGCCAGCACGGCCAGTGCGCCCGACCACGCGACCATTCCCAGCGTCATCGCCGGAACCAGCCGCGGCCGTCCCACCAGGATCGCGGACCCCACGGCGCCGCAGATCGCGCCGATCCCGGCTGCGGACGCGAGCAGCCCTGCGCCGCCGCTCGCCACCCCCAGCCGTTCCACGGCGACCGCGACCAGCAGCACCTGGAAGAACGCTCCCCAGACGACCATGGACACGCTGTAGGTGCCGACGAGCACGCGGACGTCCGGGTTCTGGATCGTCGTCCTGAAGCCGGCCAGCAGGTCCTGGCGATGAAGCCGGCGCGGCGCCGGGCGTCGATCCGGGGTGATCCGAAGCGCCGCGACCGCCGTCGCAGCAGCCAGCGCCGCCATCGCGAGGAAGCCGTATTCCGGCCCCGCGGCGATGATCAGCCCGCCCGCGAGCAGGGGCCCGGCCAGGTTGCCCACACCCTCGAGCAGCGAGACGGTGACGTTTGCAGCCGTCAGCTGCGCGGGCGTCGAGGAAAGGTGGGGGAGCATCGCCGCCTGCACCGGCCGGTACACCGGGATCGCGACCGCCGATGCCACGCCAAGCGCGTACACCCACCACGACGGCAGGTCGGCCGCCGCTGCGGCCGCCGTGGCGGTCAGGAGTAGTGCGGTGACCGCCCCGGTCGCAACCAGGACGAGCCGGCGCGAGAAGCGGTCGCCGAAGCTGGCCGTGAAGGGCGCCGTCGTGGCGGCGACCACGGACCGGGCGAGTGCCAGCAGGCCGGTCGCCTCGTAGCCACCGGCGTTGTACGCGTAGACGATGAGCGCGATGGCAAGGCCCTGCTCGCAGGTGATGTACGCGCCCCACGCGACCATCGACCAGCGCAGATCGCGCCCGCGGATGGCCAGCTGGATCGCGCGCCAGACCGGGGCCAGCAGCCGCATCCCCACGCTCCTGCGCTCAGTCCACGACCGTGCGATCCGCGGCGCGCAGCCGTCCGGCCAGGGTGTTCAGCATCGCCAGCGAGACCTTCGGCTCGCTCTCGAGCACCTTCTTGAACGCCGCCGTGCCGAGCCGCATGGCGAACACCTCGGTCTCCGCCTCGACCGTCGCGCTGCGCGGCGAGGCGTCCAGGAGCGCCAGCTCGCCGAAGAAGTCGCCTGCGTGGAGCTTGATCGCCCGCTTGCCGGGGCGCCGCACGCTCGCGGTGCCGTCCAGGATCACGTAGAACGCATCACCGCGGTCTCCGCTGCGCACGATCTCGGTATACGGCGCATAGCGCTTCATCGTCGCCTTGTCGGCGACCCGGCGGAGGTGCCGCGTCGAGAGGCCGGCGAACAGGGGCACCGTCCCCAGCACCTCGGCCCATCCCCTGCGCGTCCCCGACCGGTGCCCGGTCAGTGCGGCGTCCATCAACTCTGCGGGTGCTCCCTGTGGGCTCATCGGCGGCTCCTCCGTGGGGGCCGCAGAGTCTACTGACCGCCGGAGAGGCTCTCAACCGGGAGGAACCGCGCGCGCGGCAGGCGCATCGTGATCTCGCCGTCGTGCTCGAACCCGACCGTCCGGTACGCGCGCACCGCGGGCTCGTTGCGCGGGTCGACGTCCAGCACGATCTCCCGCAGGCCGAGCTGCTCGAACCCGAAGCGGCAGACCAGCGCCGTCGCCTCCGTCCCCAGCCCTCGTCCGCGGAACTCGCCGACGCCGATCATGATCGAGAACTTCGCCCGGCGGCGTCCCACCGGCGTCAGGCGGGCGTCGCCGATCAGCCGGCCGGACGCGCCGTCGGTGAGCGCGAACACCACACGCTCCGGGTCGCTGAGGATGCGGCGACCCCAGTCGAGCAGCCCGCTCGGCGTCGGAGCCTGCGCCGGCCGGTCGCCGGGGGCGTAGAGATAGCGGATGGTGTCCGCGTCCTGCATCCAGCGCACCCACTCGCCGACCGAGTCGGTGGACAGGGGCGCCAGGCAGACCAGCCGCCCGCAGATCGGCTCGCGGATCGTCATGGCGGAAGAGGGTAGCGTCGGGTCCGTCGCCGAAGGGGACCGGGCGGGCGGCTTGGAGGGTGAGGGGCCGTGGTGGGCCGGCCGGGTCAGACCCTGCGGGTCAGACCCGAGGCCGTGGTGGGCCGGCCGGGTCAGACCCGAGCGCCCCGCTACCGAACCGAGTCGACGATCTCGGCCGAGAGGCTCGGGTACTGCGCCAGGAACTCCGCCCGCTCGGCCTTCAGCTTGGCCACCCGCTCGCGGTACTCATCGCCCCTGCCGGTCGCCTCGTACAGCCGCCCGGGCTGCAGCAGGTCGATGTCGCCGTCGTCGATGCCCGGCACGTGTGCCGCCACCTTGTAGCCGAAGTCCGGGTCGGTCTCCCACCGGATCGTGCCCTCGGCGATCGCCTTCACGATCGCCGACGAGTGGGGGATCCGCACCTTCTTCGATCCCTCCTCGGTCTCCGGCCCGCCCACGCGCCCGGTGTTCATGATGTAGACGTCGATCGGGTTCTGCTCGAGCAGCTCGAGAAAGCGGTTGCCCTGGTTGTCGTGGTGCATCGGGAAGAACGGATTGGTGCCCGGCACGCGCAGGAACACTCCCTCCTCGTCCTTGCCGCCCGCCGCCGTGCCGGTGGTCTCGCCCAGCATGAAGAACGCCGCGGCCTGCGGGCCCTCCAGCTTGGCAACCGCCGGGATGACGTTCTCGTTGCGGTTCAGGATCAGCAGGAAGTCGGCCTTCTCGATGGTCGACGCGTCCGCCGCCTCGATGTCGCTGAAGGAGAACACCGCGCGGCCGTTCTTCGTGTAGCTCTCGTCGAAGAAGTCGACCTCGCCGTTGTCGTCCTGGCTGACGTTCTCGAGATACGCCGTCGGCCTGGTGACCGCGCCGTAGATGGTCGGCTCGTCCTTCGGGTTGAGCGCGAACGTCTTTGCGAAGCAGCCCGCCTCGGTGGCCGAGATCGACCCGTCCGGCCACCACGCGACGAAGTCGTCCTGCACCGGCAGCGAGCCGTTCTGGCGGGTGAAGGTGGTCGTGGTCTTGCCGGTGCCCGAGAGCCCGACGATCAGGCCGGTCTTCGTGCCGTTGTCGGTCGGGATCACCTTGCAGCCGGCGTGCAGGGCGAGGCCGCCGCGCTCGTAGACCAGGTGGTTCCACATCCGCAGGCCGCCCTTCTTCGACTCGCCGAAGTAGTCGGAGTTGAAGACGCGCGTGACGTACAGATCGAGGTTGACGGCGATCAGGCGGTCGTCGGGATAGCCCGGGACGTCGAGGTTGGGCGTATAGATGACCAACAGCTCCGGCTCGAACTCGCCCGCGGCTTCGTCGTGGAAGTAGAGGACGTCCTGCATGCCGGCGATGTTGGCGTTCGCGGCCTCGATGTACAGGCGCGCCGGGACGCGTCGCTCGGGGGTGTCGCCGACGTACCCGTCGACGACGATCATCTCCTGGTCGGCGATGTAGCCGTCCTGGAGCTCGGAGATCCGGTCCCACTCGTCGCGGTCGATCGCCTGGTGCGGATAGGCGTCGGGGTCATCGGCGACGATGAACGTGCTCCCCTTCGATCGGGCGAGCACCTCGGTCTGCACGTTCGGCGCGCCGTAGCTCGTTCGCCGGGCGGTGGGCATGGCCAGCGCCCGGTCCAGCAGCTCACGCTGCGTGAGGTTGCGATGCAGCTGCCGTGCCGCAGGTAGAGCAAAGGCCATCTTCGCCAACGGTCCTCCCAAGAACGAACGGGCCCGCGACGCCGGGGGTCGCGCGGCGAGTCCAGAATACCCCAACGTTGCGTATTTGTCGCCGCTTGTGACACGTTTGTGACAGTGGTATCGCGCGCCCTCATGGCGACGCGTCCGCCTGGTACGGCTTGGTAGGCTGCAGCGCAGAGTCCCTCGGATCTTCGGAGGCGTGTGATGGTGCGACACGACGTGGTGGTGGTCGGCGCCGGCCTTGCCGGTATGCGGGCGGCCATCGAGGCATCCCGTTACGGCGTGGACGTCGGCGTGGTGTCGAAGCTGCATCCCACGCGCAGCCATTCCGGCGCCGCCGAGGGCGGGATCAACGCCGCGCTGGGAAACGCTGGCGAGGACAGCCCCGAGAAGCACACCTTCTTCACCGTCAAGGGCTCCGACTACCTCGGCGACCAGGATGCGATCGCCGTCATGTGCGCCGACGGCCCCGGCGACATCTACGAGCTCGAGCACATGGGCGCGATCTTCTCGCGCACCGAGGACGGCAGGATCGCGCAGCGGCCGTTCGGCGCAGGCGGCGCGCCGCGCACGTGCTATGCGGCCGACATCACCGGCCACGTGCTCCTGCACGTGCTCTACGAGCAGCTGGTGAAGAGCGGCGTCACCGTCTACGAGGAGTGGTTCGCGCTCGACCTCGTCACCGACGGCGAGCGCTGCGTCGGCGTCACGGCGTGGGATCTGGTGCGGGGCGGGGTGCAGGGCGTCGAGGCGAGCGCCGTCGTGCTGGCCACGGGCGGGCTCGGCCGCATCTACCGCGGCACCACGAACGCGTATGCGTGCACCGGCGACGGCATGTCGATGGCCTGGCGCGCGGGTGTGCCGCTCAAGGACATGGAGTTCATGCAGTTCCATCCGACGACCTTGAAGTCCAACGGCGTGCTGATCACCGAGGGCTGCCGCGGCGAGGGCGGCTACCTTCGCAATGCCGAGGGTGACCGCTTCATGTTCAACTACGCACCCAACGCCGGCGAGCTGGCGTCGCGAGACGTGGTCTCGCGGTCGGAGCAGACCGAGATCGACGAGGGCCGTGGCGTCGACGGGACGGTGCTGCTCGACCTCACCCACCTCGGCGCCAAGCGCATCAACGAGCGCCTGCACGGGTCGCGGGAGCTGGCGATGGACTACGCCGGCGTCGATCCGATCGAGGAGCCGATTCCCGTCCGGCCGGGCGCGCACTACCACATGGGCGGCATCGATACCGACGTGTGGGGCCGCACCGTGATGCCGGGGCTCTACGCCGCGGGCGAGTGCGCATGCGTCTCCGTGCACGGCGCCAACCGCCTGGGCGGCAACTCGCTGCTCGAGACGGTGGTGTTCGGCCGGCGCTCCGGCGCGGCGGCCGCGCAGGACGTGCGGCGCGACGGGATGGGCGGCGTGTTCTCGCCGTCGGCCGTCCGCGTCACCGAGCGCGCGATCGGGCGCATGCTCGACGTGAACGAGGGCGAGCGGCCCTACGTCCTGCGCCAGGAGCTGGCCGAGGTGATGTACGAGGACGCCGGGATCTTCCGCACGGCCGAGAAGCTCGAGGCCTGCAAGGCGGCGGTCACCGACCTGCGTGAGCGCTACGCCCGTGGGGTCGTCGTCCAGGACAAGGGACGGACATTCAACAGCGACCTGATCCAGGCCATCGAGCTCGGCTCGATGCTGCAGATGGCAGACTGTCTCGTCACGGGCGCGATCGCCCGCACCGAGAGCCGCGGCGCCCACAGCCGCCTCGACTACCCCGACCGCGACGACGAGAACTGGCTGCGCCACACCATGGCGCACTACGACGACGGCGAGGTCGCGCTCGACTACAAGCCGGTGACCATCACCGAGTACGAGCCGGCGGTTCGCACCTACTGAGCAACAGGGAGCCTGCGTGCACGTCACCCTCAAGATCCAGCGGTACAACCCCGAGACCGAGGAGCAGCGGCTCGAGAGCCACAGCGTCGAGATGAACGACGAAGCGACGCTGCTCGACACGCTGGACGCGATCAAGGATCAGGTCGACGGCTCGCTCAGCTATCGCAAGTCGTGCCGGATGGCCGTCTGCGGCTCGTGCGGCATGCGCATGAACGGCGCGGCGGTGCTCGCGTGCAAGACGCCGATGAAGCCGATCGTCGAGTCCGGCGAGGTGCCGGTGATCTCGCCGATGGGCAACCTGCCGGTGATCAAGGACCTGGTGGTGGACATGGGGCCGTTCTGGGCCAAGTTCCAGGCCGTCAAGCCGTACCTTGACGAGGACGAGAACCCGCCGGTCAAGGAGTGGCGCGTCCAGCAGGAGGAGCTCGACCGCGTGATGACCGAGGCGCTCTGCATCCAGTGCGGCTGCTGCGTGTCTGAGTGCAACTCGATGGAGTCGGATCCCGACTTCCTCGGGCCGGCCGCGCTCGCCAAGGCGGCCCGCTTCGTCTACGACGTGCGCGACCGCGGCGGCAAGGCCCGGCTCGAGCTCTACAACGGCCCGCATGGGGTGTGGGACTGCACCCGCTGCTACTTCTGCAACCAGCGCTGCCCGAAGGGCGTGCACCCGCGCGACGCGATCGCCAAGGTCGGCGCCGCCATCTACCAGGCCGGCATGCACTCCGACGCGGGCGCGCGCCACGCCAAGGTGTTCGTGAAGTCGACGCATCAGACCGGCTACCTGCTCGAGACGAACCTCGTGCCCGAGACGGTCGGCGCCGTCAACGCCATCAAGGACATCCCGTTCGCGCTCAGGCTGGCCCGCGCCGGCAAGGTGCCCAACCCGCTGCGGCCGCACAAGGCAAAGAAGCTGGACGAGGTGCGCAAGCTCCACAAGCTGATCGAGGCGCAGGAGACGGCCGCGCGCGAGGAGGCCACGGCCGGCCCGCGCCGGCCGCCCGACGACGTTCGAGCAAAGGATTCCGAGTGAAGCCGAGCTACGCGTATTACCCGGGCTGCCTGGCCAGCCTCTCGCAGAAGGAGCTGGACACGTCGACCCGCGCCATCGCGGAGAAGCTGGGCATGGAGCTCGTCGACATCCCCGGCTTCACGTGCTGCGGGGCCGGTGACGTCCACGAGGCGCGGCCGGAGTACTACCTGCACCTGAACGCCCGCATCCTCGGCCAGGCGGAGCAGCTCGGCCAGGACACGCTCCTGACGATCTGCAACGTCTGCACGCTCAACCTTCGCCAAGCGGACAAGAAGCTGAAGGACGATCCCGAGGTGCTGGCGCGCGTCAACCGCAACCTCAAGGAGGTCGGCGCGGCGTCGTACTCAGGCGGCGTGGAGGTGCGGCACCTGCTCTGGGAGATCGCCGAGGGGGAGGGCTACGAGCGACTCAAGCAGATCGCGCAGCGGCCGCTCGAGGGCGTTCGCATCGCGCCGTTCTACGGCTGCCAGATTCTGCGGCCGTCGCGGCTGCTGGGCTTCGAGGACCCGGACCGGCCGCAGTCGCTCGAGCGGATCATCGAGGCCTGCGGCGCCGAGGCGGTCGATTACCCGAGCAAGATCAAGTGCTGCGGGTTCCCGATCGTGCTGGCCCGCTCCGAGGTCGCGCTGGGAGAGCTGATCCAGCCCCTGGCCGAGGCGAAGGAGGCGGGGGCAGACGCGATGGTGACCCCCTGCCCGCTCTGCCACCTGTCGCTCGACGCCTGGCAGGGCAAGGCGTCGCGCGAGGCGGACATGCAGTTCGACCTCCCCATCTTCCACCTCGCACAGCTGGTGGGCGCGGCGGCCGGCCTGAGCTACGACGAGCTGCAGTTCAAGCGCCACGTCGTCAAGCCGCATCCGGCGACCGACAAGATCTACCAGGGCGCCTGAGCCCTCGGGCGGAGCGCCGCGTGGCGTCATGAGTTCAGGTCCCAGCTATTCCGCACTGTTTCGGTCGCCGTACCGCGCGCTGATGGTGGCCGCGCTCGGCGCGACGTTCCTGGGATCGCTCGACGCGCTGATGGTGGTGACGGCGCTTCCCAGCGCCGCCCAGGACATCGGCGGCGTCGACCTGATCTCGCTCGCGGTCGGCGCAACGATGGTCACGATCTGCATGACCCTGCCGGTGGCCGGCGCGCTGATCGACCGCTACGGGGTCGCTCGCAGCTTCGCGATCGCCTGTGTCCTGTTCGCGGGCGCGAACATCGTCGGCGGGCTGGCGCCGACGATGCCGATCGTGGCGGTCGCCCGCGGCGTGCTCGGCCTCGGTGCCGGGTTCATGTTCGCCGTGCCGCTCGGGCTGTTCGCCCTGTACGTGCCGAAGGAGCTGCGGCCCCGCGCCTTCGGCCTGAACGCTGCCATGTGGGGCGTGTCCGCGCTGGTCGGCCCCGCGCTTGGCGCGGCGCTGACCGGGTCGGTCGGCTGGCGGTGGGTGTTCTGGGTGAACCTGCCGCTGATCGCGATCGTCGCGTGGGCGGCGCGGCTCGCGCTCCGGTCGCACGCAGCACGCGACCGGCAGCACCACGGCGAATCGCTGAACGTGGTCGGCCCCGTGCTGCTCGGGGCGACGGTGTTCGCGCTGCTCGTCGCGGCCCGCGATCCCATCTTTGCCGCGATCGCGATCGTCCCGGCCGTGGGATTCCTCGTGCACGAGCGACGGACGGCCGTCCCGGTGTTCACGCACCGGCCGGTCTCGCTCGCCGCGAACGTCACGTCGCTCGCAGCCGGCGCCGCGTTCCTCGGCGCCGAGGTGTACCTGCCGCTGCAGCTGCAGGTCGGCTTCGGGGAGCCGATCGGTATCGTCGCGATCGCGCTCGTCCTCACCACGCTCGGGTGGACGGCCGGCTCCATGGCGGCCGCCCGGTTCGACGCCGCGCCGTCCGGCCAGATCCTGCTCGGGTCGGTGCTCGTCTTCTTCGGCACGCTGGCGATGGCGCTGCCCGCAGGCGGCGTCGCGCTGCCGATCGTCGCCTACGCGATCTCGGGGCTCGGCATGGGGATCGCGAGCCCGGCGCTGTTTGCGGTCGTGCTGGCCGACGGCGAGGCCGGCCGCGAGGGGAAGGCGACGTCGTCGATCCCGCTCGCCCGCCAGGTGGGCGCCGGCCTCGGCACCGCGGTGGCGGGCATCGTGTTCGTGGCTTCGCTGTCGGATCGTGCGGTGAAGGCGGCGGAGAAGAGCGGATCCCACGTGCCGGCCGTCGTCCCGGCTGCCCGGCACACCTTCGTGGCCGCCGCGCTGCTCGGTGCGATCGGGCTGGTCGCCTGCTACTGGCTGCGGCGCGAGCCGCGGCCGGCGGTGGCCGCGCGGCCCGAGCGGGCCGACCGCGCCGCCGCCTGACTGCGCCAACATCGCACGCGGCGGTCACGGCGGCCGGGTCCGGTGTTTGACTCCGAGGGTGGGGGTGTCGCCCAACCATCGGGCGAACCGTCGCAGTCCTGTGCCAAGCGAGCCCCCACCACCTCCGCGGGGGTTTGACTCCGTCCCGTCGGGTGCGCCGACGGGGGCAAATAGGCGCGGAGCTGTGCGCGGTGTGGCGAAGCTCTCGCACGATGTCCCCGGCCGCCCGGCCTGTCCGCGATGCATGCGACACTGCGTGGCCCATGCCCACAGCCGTCCATGACCTCACCGCCGAGCTCGGCCGCCTGTTTCGCTTCGACGAGTTCCGTCCGGGACAGCTCGAGGCGATCGAGGGCACGCTCGCGGGGCGCGACGTGCTCGCGATCATGCCGACCGGCTCGGGCAAGTCGCTCTGCTACCAGCTGCCCGCGTTGCTCGGCGACGGCGTCACGCTGGTCGTCTCGCCGCTGATCGCGCTGATGCAGGACCAGTCCGCGGCGCTTCGCGCCGCCGGGCACGACGGCGTCGAGATGATCGCGTCGATCATGACCGGCGAGGAGGTCGCGGCCGCGCTGCGCCGGATCGCCGACGGCCAGGCGAGCCTGGTCTACGTCGCCCCCGAGCGGTTCTCCAGCCGCAAGTTCCTCGACGCGATCGGCACCGCCGGGGTCGACCGGCTCGCGATCGACGAGGCGCACTGCCTGTCGGAATGGGGTCATGACTTCCGCCCGGACTTCCTGCGGCTGGCCGACGTCCGCGAACGGCTCGGCTCGCCGCCGACCATGGCCCTGACCGCCACGGCCACGCCGCGCGTCGCCCGTGACATCGTCCAGGCCCTCGGACTGCGTGATCCCGTCATGGCGCGCACGGGATTCGACCGCCCGAACCTGTTCTTCGAGGTCGTGCACGTGGCCGGTGAGGCCGGGAAGCCGCGCATGCTGCTCGCCCACCTCGGCGACGCGAGCCGCCTGCCCGCGGTGGTCTACTGCGGGCGCCGTAAGACGTGCGAGGAGGTCGCCGCCCACCTGCTCGGCAGCGGCATCAGCGCGGCGCCCTACCACGCCGGCCTCCCGCCCGCCGAGCGCACCGAGACGCTCGAGGCGTTCCTGGCCGGACGGCTGCAGGCGGTCGCTGCGACGACGGCGTTCGGCATGGGCATCGACAAGGCGGACGTGCGCTCGGTCGTCCACTGGACGATCCCCTCATCCCCCGAGGAGTACTACCAGCAGGCCGGGCGTGCAGGGCGCGACGGCGCTCCCGCCGTCTGCACGCTGCTCTACAGCGCTGCGGACAAGGGCCTGATCGCCTACTTCATCGAGCGAGCGAAGCTGAGCGAGGGCCAGCTGGAGCAGGTGCACGGCCTGCTCGCCGGCAGGGCCGATCCGTCCGGCCTGTTTTCGGTGAGCGAGCGGGACATCCCTGTCGACGAGCCTCGCATCGCCGTGGCCGTGCTGGAGCGGGTCGGCGCCCTGGAACTCTTCCCCGCGCGCAACGGCACCTTTACCGGCCGTCTCGCCGCCCCGGCGCTGAACCGCGCCCATCGTGCCGCCGCCATGGTGGCGATGCGCCGGCAGGAGACCGTTCGCTGGGACCGGCTGAAGGCGATCGACCGCTACGCGGCGGGGGATCGTTGCCGGCGGGCGGAGCTGCTCGGCTATTTCGGGGACACGCCGGCGCCGCGCCCGGACGACATCTGCTGCGACAACCACGGGGGCCGTCCGACCTCCCGCCTCAGCGTCGACGAACGCGCGGCGGTGCTGCGGGCGGTGGACGAGACGCACGGCTCTGTCGGCCGCACCCGGCTGACGCAGATCCTCCGCGGGGGGCGCGCCCGCGATCTCGTCGCCGCAGGGCACCATCGGCTGGACAGCCACGCGGAGCTGGCCCACCGCACGGAGGCCCACGTGCTCGGCCTGATCGACGGCCTGATCGACGAGGGGCAGCTGGAGAAGACGGGAGGCCGCTACCCGCTCGTCCGGCGCGCCGCCCAGGCGGGCTGAACCGGCACGGTTCTGCAGCGGTTCGTGACGGACACGCGACGGCCGTCGCGGATAGCGTCCGAGCCGATGAACCGATTGCTTCCGCCGCTGCTGCTCGCCGCGCGTCGTCGCCGCCGGCTGGGCCTGGGCGCACCGCGAGGGTCCGCCTCCGCCGGAGGGCACGATCGCCCGCGTCGTGGACGGCGACACCGTCATCGTCCGCGCCGGCTCGCGGACGCTCGACGTCCGCCTGCTGGGGATCGACACGCCGGAGACGGTGGATCCGCACCGGCCGGTCGGGTGCTTCGGGCCGGAGGCGTCCGCATACACCAAGCACCTGCTCACCGGGCGCCGCGTCCGTCTGGTCTACGACCGGCAGCTGCACGACCGCTACGGGCGCTGGCTGGCATACATCTACCTGCAGCGGCCGGGGCGGCCTGACCTGTTCGTGAACGCCCGGCTCGTGTCGGGCGGCTTTGCGCGGACGCTCTCGATCCCGCCAAACACGGCGCACGCCGCCGACCTGGCGGCGCTGGAGAGGGCCGCGGCGCTGGCCGGCCGTGGCCTGTGGTCAGCCTGCGGCTGAATCAGCGGTCTCTCATGGCGGTCATACCAGCGACGGTAGACCATCCAGCCCCGGCGGCTGAGCGAGGGGTAGACTGCGGCCATGCGCCGCCTCATCGGCATCGCCGTTCTGATCGCCGCGGGGGCCGTTCTCGCCCGGCTGCTCGGCACTCGCGACGCGCCCGTCGCCGCGAGCGGAAACGGCCACGCCGCCGACGAGGAGCGTGTCGAGATGCTGCGCGAGCGGATCGGTGCGGCCCGCCGCCGGCTTCGCGACGAGTTCGACAGCGTGCGTGGCGCCGAGTAGGACGCGGGGCGCAGCCGCGGCGGTCGCAGCGGGCGCCGGGCTGCTCGCTGCGTGGGGGATGTTCGAGGCGCAGTGGCTCGAGACGCGCGAGCTGGACGTGCCGGTCGCCGGCCTGCCGCCCGAGCTGGAAGGCCTCACCATCCTGCACCTGTCCGACTTCCACGCCGGCACGCCGTCGCTCAACCTGCGCACCATGCGCAAGGCGGTCGCATTCGGTGTCGAGCAGCAGCCGGACATGGTCGTTGTCACAGGAGACATCATCACCCACCGCCGTGGAGTGGACGCGGTGCTCGAGCAGCTCGCGCGCCTGCAGCCGCCGCTCGGGATGTACGGGTCGCTCGGAAACCACGACACCGGCGACACGCGCGATCCGTTCTCGCGAGCGGTCGTCCCTGAGGAGTGGGGCGCGGCGCCGATGCAGCTGCTGCGCGACCGCAGCGTGACGCTCGAGCACAACGCCGGAGTGATCGAGGTCGCCGGCATGGAGCCGGAGCCGTGGACGCAGGGGGTGGCCGCACCCGAGCGACTGTTCACCGGCGCCGCCCAGCTTCGGATCCTGCTCTCGCACTTTCCCGATGTCGTCGACGACCTGCCCCCGGGTGCCTGCTCGCTGGTGCTCGCGGGTCACCTGCACGGCGGGCAGATCTGCCTGCCCCGGCCGGGCGGGCGGCTGCGGCTCTCGCACACGCGCTGGCGGTACCTGGACGGCGTCCACCATGTCGGCGACACCACCCTCGTCGTCTCGCGCGGCACCGGCACGACGCTCGTGCCCTTCCGCCTCCTCGCCCGGCCGGAGGTCGCGCTCCTCCGGCTGCGGCCGGCCTGACCGGCCGCTCAGGCTGGAGCGACGCCGGCCGCCCGGAACAGCCGCACGTCGCCGCTGGTCGAGTTCGCGCTGATGCGCAGCTCCACCTCGCGGTCTCCCTCGTGCCCGCCGAGCGGCTCGAGATCGGACCGCGTCTCGCCGCTCAGCGACGCGACGTCCATCCAGAGGCGCGCGCCGGCGGCAACTCCGACGGTGATGTCGCCGGAGACGCTCTGCAGCTTGACCTCGCCGCGCGTGACCGCGTCGAGCAGCACGTCGCCCGAGACCGTCTTGGCGCGGAGCGAGGAGCCGGCCCAGCCGACACGCAGGTCGCCCGAGACGGACGTCAGCGTCGCCTCGCCCTCGACCGACCGCAGCTCGACGTCGCCGGACACCGTCGCTGAACGTGCCTCGCCCGCCACGGCGCCAGCCTCGATGTCGCCGCTGACCGTCTTCAGCGACGCGGGGCCGCCCACGTCGCCGACCGACACGTCGCCCGACGCCGTCTCGATCCGCGCCTCCGCGAGCCGTCCGACGACCGTCACGTCGGCGGACGCGCTCTCGGCGTCGAGGCGGCTGCCGTGGGGCGCCCTGATCGTCGTGCGCAGCTCCGGATCGCGCCGGATGCCGAGCAGGCCCCGGCGCCCGGTCGACTCGACCACGATCTCCTGACCGTCGCCGGTCTCCCGCACGTCCTGGCGCACGCCGGCGGCTGCCTCGGCGGCCGCGCTGTCGCCCGGCGACGCCGGCTCGACAAGCACCTCGGTGACCGGCTGGTCCCATGTCGCGATCTCGATTCGCCCCGCCGGGATGCGCAGCCGCAGACGCGGGGGAGTGGGGGTCTCGTACGTGTTCATGCGTCGGCTCCTCTCACGACCGGACGTATCCGGCGTGCCGGGTCGTCTGGATCTCGGATGCGTGCCGCTGCGCGGGCCGCCTGGGCCCGGTGGTCGGCTGTGTCCACGGCGTCAGCATCGCTGCCGCGCTCGCGGGCAGGGCGGTGTTGTCTCGGTGCGTCATGTCGTTCTCCTCAGCTGCTTGCGTAGCCGGTCAGCCGCTTGCCCGGTCCGAAACGGCGACGACCTTGGTCGAGCCCGCGTGCGGTGGCGCGCACGAGCCAGGTGTTCAGGGACACACCCTCGGCGGCCGCAGCCGCCTCGGCCTGCGTCTTCAAGCTCTCCGGCAGGCGCAGCGTGATGCGAGCCGCCTGCTCGTCGTCCGCCGGCGGAGCGTCGGCTGCCGCTTCGGCAAAGGCGAGCGTCACCTCGCGGCCGGCCAGCCGCACCTCGACGTGCCCGATGGGGAGCTGTGCGTTGAGCTCGAGCGCCGCCTCGCCCAGGATGTCGAGCAGCCGCAGCCGCAGGGCGGGCTCGAGCACTCGCCCGAGCTGTTCTGCGATCCGCTGCCCGTCCTCGTCGGCAATCGCCGCCGCCGACGCCAGGTCGGCGCGAAGCGCTTCGATGTGTCCTGACGTATCCATGACGTCATTATGACATCACTTAGGCGTCTGTCAAGTGTCATGGTGACGAGCAGGGTAGAATCGGGCAATGGACGCGCCGCACGACCTGCCGCCGGAATCCGTACACTCTGCCGCCGCGAGCGCGCACATCAGCCACGCCGTGATCGCGACGTACGCCGCGGCCGCCGCGGTCGAGGTCGCTGGCGTCCATGCGATCGCGGGCGGTGAGCGCGGCACTGTCGATCCCGAGCGCGCGCCGAAGGGGGTGCGAGTCGTGACCGAGGGTGACGCACTGGGCCTCGAGCTGCACCTCGTGACGGAGTGGGGCGCCAGCATCCCGCGCGTCGCGGGCGAGGTGAGCCGCCGCGTTCGCGACTACCTCGGCTCGATGATCGAGCTCGAGCCGTCCTCCGTGTCGGTCGTCGTCGACGACGTCGCTCCGCCCCTGTCATGACCAGCGTCGAGCACCTGACCGGCGCGACGGTCGGCATCGCGCCCACCCCGTGCCGCGACTGCATGTGGTGGCAGACGCGCCCGGGGGGCCGGTCGGGAGATCGTGAACGATGGGCTCGCGAGGCCGAGGAGGACTTCGGGCCGTGGGGGAAGCTGTACATCGACGAGGGGCGGGTGATCGGCCTCATCCAGTACGGCCCGAGCGACCGCTTCGCACGCGCCCGCCATCTACCGGCCGGGCCTCCAGGCCGCGACGCGGTGCTCGTCACCTGCGCCTACCTGACCGACGCGCAGAGCCCCTGGGTGCTCCAGAGCCTGTTCCTCGCAGCGATCGGGGAGTGTCGGGACCGGGGGCTGCCTGCGCTGGAGACGTTCGGCTACCGCTATCCGCCGGACGAGGGGTTCGCGTCGCGGTTCCTCGGCCACCGCACGATCTTCCCGGCCGACTTCCTGCGCGACCTCGGCTTCCATCCGCAGCGGACGGCCGGCCGCGTCTCGCTCGAGCGGCTCGACCTGCGCGCCATCGAGACGGTCACCGAGGAAAGCCGGCTGGAACGGCTGCGCGCGCGGCTCGCGCTGGTCAACCCCGCGCCGGCCGGCGTCGCGTGAACCATTCTTGGACGATGGGCGAATGATGGATCGCACACCGAGGAAGGATCCGGTCACGGAACATCTGTCCGATCACGGGCTGCTCGCGCTCGTGGCGCGAGGCGACCGTGAGGCGTTCGCCAGGCTGTACGACCTGTACGCCGCCCCGGCGTACTCGCTCGCGCTGCGCGTCGTCCGCGACCGCGACCTGGCGTCGGACGTCGTCCAGGACGCCTTCCTCACGATCTGGAACCAGGCGTCGAAGTTCGACTCGTCGCGTGGCCAACCCTCGAGCTGGATACTGACCGTGACCCATCACAAGGCCGTCGACCTGGTTCGACGAGAGGAGCGCCGTCGCGCCGAGGCGATGGACGAGGCGCGCGACACGCCCGACACAGCGGCTCCCGTCGAGGAACAGGCGTGGCAGGGCGTCGCCCGCGAGCAGGTGCGGGCGGCGATGTCGAAGCTGCCGGACCCGCACCGCGAGGTGCTCGAGCTCGCGTACTTCGCCGGCTACACCCAGTCGCAGCTCGCCGAGCGGCTGGCCGTCCCGATCGGCACCGTCAAGAGCCGCACCTTCGCGGCCATGAACGCCCTACGCGACCTGCTGGCCGCGTCGGGCATGCATCCGGAGCAGGAATGGAACACGTCGACGAGCTGATTGCCGCACACGCGCTGCATGCGCTCGATGCCGACGATGAGCGCAGGGTCGAGGAGCACCTCGCGGGCTGCGACCGGTGCCGTGCGCAGCTGCGCGAGATGGAGGGCGTCGCCGCGGCCATCGCGTATTCCGCCCCCGCGGCGCACCCGCCTCCGGAGCTCCGAGCGCGCGTGCTCGAGGCGATCGGCCCCACGGTCGTCGCGCCGCCGGCCGAGCTGCAGGCCGCCCGGCCGCGGCGGTGGTCGTGGTGGCCGCGGTTCGCGGCGTTCGCGGTGCCCGCTCTCGCGGCGGCCGTGGTGGCGCTCGCAGTCTGGAACGTCTCGCTGCGCAACGACAGCGGCGGGCCCGCGATCCAGTCCGTCGCCACGGTCGGCAACGTCGGCAGCGTGGTGGCCTACCGAGGCGGCGAGGCGACGCTGGTGGGAAACCTGAGGCCGGCCCCTCCCAACCACGTCTACGAGGCGTGGGTGATCCCGCGCGGGCAGTCGGTGCCCGTCGCGGCGGGGACGTTTGCCGGTGGCCGGGCCATCTCCTTCACACTCACGCGCGAGGCGTCCGCGGGCGACAAGGTCGTGATCACGCTCGAGCCGGGGCACGGCGGCTCTGCGCCGAAGGGCCCGGCGGTCGGCCAGGCCGTGATCGCCTGACGCTACCGGGCGAGGAACGCCAGCGTGGCGGCGACGATGCTCGCCGACACCACGACGCGGGCGCTACGCCCGGGGTCGGGCAGGCGCACGCTGAGCCCGGACAGCGGCGCGGCCTCGCGCCTGCGCGCCTGCGACCGGCGGGCCAGGCGCACCCTGGCGAGCGCGGACTCACGCTGCGCGGAGGGGAGCAGCAGCTCGTCGAGACGGAACGGGCCGTGCTGATCGTGTGCGTGACCGTGATCCAGGCACGCGAACCCGCCGCGCGCCTCGGCCACCTCGCCGACGCACCGCGGGCAGGCATGCGGCAGCGGCTCGAACGGCTGCCAGCGCTCCCGTGAGCTGCGCCGCCGGTCGCCGTGGGTGAGCAGCTGGTGCGCCTTCCACGGGCCGTGGTCGGGGCACGTTCCGCGGTGGACGGGCCTGATGCACACGGGGCACAGGTGGCCCCGGGCACCTCGCCTCACGCCACGCGCTCCTGCTCGGGGACACGGATCAGGTCGCGCTCGACCAGCAGCTCGGCGATCTGCACGCCGTTCAGCGCGGCGCCCTTGCGAAGGTTGTCCGCGACCACCCACAGCGCGATGCCGTTGCGGCGCGATCGGTCCTCGCGGATCCGCCCGACGAGCACCTCGTCCGCGCCGGCCGCGTCGCTGGGCATCGGGTAGCGGGCGGCCGCGGGGTCGTCGACGACCCGGATGCCGGGCGCCTCGGCCAGCAGCTCGCGCGCGCGGTCGGCACCGAGCGGCTGCTCGGTCTCGATCCACACGGCCTCGCTGTGCGACCGCCAGACCGGGACGCGCACGCAGGTGGCGCTGATGCCGATGCCGTCGTCCTCCAGGATCTTGTGGGTCTCGTTGACGAGCTTCGTCTCCTCGGTGGTCTCGTCGCCCTCGAACGCATCGCAGTGCGGCAGCGCGTTGAACGCGATCGGGTGAGGATAGACGTGAGGCTGGACGTCCTCGCCCTGGAGCAGCGCGACCGACTGCGTGCGAAGCTCGTCCATCGCTCGCTTGCCGGTGCCGGAGACCGCCTGGTAGGTGGCGATCGTGAGATGGCGGATACGAGCCGCGTCGTGGAGCGGCTTCAGGGCGACGACGAGCTGGATGGTCGAGCAGTTCGGGTTCGAGACGATGCCCTGGTGCGCCGCGGCGGCTCCCGGATTCACCTCGGGAACGACCAGGGGCACGGCGCGATCGAGCCGGAATGCGCTGGACTTGTCGATCACCACGCACCCGCGCTTGACGGCCTCGGGGGCGAAGCGCCTGGCGGTGCCGCCTCCGGCCGAGAACAGCGCCAGGTCGAAGCCGGCCAGCGCATCCTCGGTCAGCTCGCGCACCTCGAGCTGCTCGCCGGCGAACGGGACTCGCGTCCCGGCAGAGCGCGCGGACGCGAACGGCACCACCTCGGACGCCGGGAACGACCGCTCCGCGAGGATGGACAGCACCTCGGGACCGACCGCGCCGGTCGCGCCCACCACGGCGACGCGCGGTTCAGACATGCGCCGCGCCCTGATGCGACTGCTCCAGCTCGTCGGCGAACGTGTCGTGCAGCGCCTTCACGGCCTCCGGCACCTTGTCACGGCCGATCACGCAGGAGACCTTGATCGGAGACGTCGCGATCATGCGCACGTTGACCCCGTGGTCGGCCAGCGTCTGGAACATCCGCGCCGCGATGCCGGGGTGGCTCTTCATGCCGGCGCCGATCAGGCTGACCTTGCCCGCCTCGTCGTCCACCCGCCAGTGCAGGCCAAGCTCGCGGCAGAGATCCTCGATCGTGTCGGTCATCAGCAGGAGGTCGTTCCGCGGGATCGAGAAGGTCACGTCGGCGTCGCCGTGCGTGACCGCGTTCTGGATGATCGTGTCGACGTTGATGCCTGCGGCAGCCACGGCGTTGAAGATGCTCGCCGCGGTGCCCGGCTTGTCCGGGACGTCGGTCAGCGTCACGTAGGCCTCGTCGACCGTGTGGGTGATGCCGGAGATGATGGCGTCTTCCATGCTCGGGTCCTCCCGGATCCAGGTTCCCTCGGCTCCCGTGAACGTCGATCGGACATGGATCGGCACGCCGTGGTTTCGGGCGAACTCGACCGATCGTAGCTGCAGCACGCGCGCGCCCGATCCGGCCATCTCGAGCATCTCGAGCGGCGAGACCCGCGGGAGCTTGCGCGCGTCGCGGACGATGCGCGGATCGGCGGTGTAGACGCCTTCCACGTCCGTGTAGATCTCGCAGTCGCCGTCGAGCGCCGCGGCCAGCGCAACCGCGGTCAGATCGGAGGCGCCGCGGCCGAGCGTCGTCACGTCGAAGGCGGTCGATACGCCCTGAAAACCCGCGACCAGCACGATCCGCCCCTCGGCCAGCGCCTCGAGGATCCTGCGCGGCCGGATGTCCACGATCTTGGCGTTCGTATGCCGCGTGTCCGTGACGATCCCCGCCTGCGATCCGGTCAGCGAGACCGCTCGGTGCCCGAGGTCCTCGATCGCCATCGCGCACAGCGCCGCCGAGATGCGCTCGCCGGTCGAGAGCAGCATGTCCATTTCGCGGGGGTGGGGGCGCGGTGACACCTCCGCAGCAAGCGCGGCCAGCGTGTCCGTCGTCTCGCCCATCGCCGAGACGACGCCGACGACCGGCCGGCCGGTCTCGTGGGCGGCGACGAGCCGCCGCGCCACGCTGCGGATCTTGTCGGTGTCGGCGACGGAACTGCCGCCGAACTTCATCACGTTGACGCGCCCGGCGAGGGCTGGTGCGGCCTGTTCCACCGGGACAGTGTAGAGGCCGGGTTGGCGCGCCCGCCCCGCGGGCGGACGCTACGCCATCGTCGCGAGGATGCCCGCGATGTCCGAGGCCGTCGTCCGCGGGTTGATGATCGCAAACCGCGTGCAGGGCTCGCCCCGGTGCGTCGTCGGCGTGACGAAGGCGTATCCCTGAGCGAGCATCCTCTGCGTCCAGGCGAGATAGTCCTCGGCGACCCAGCCGGTGCGCCTGAACGCGAGCACCGTCAGGTCGGGCTCGACCAGCAGCTCGAGGTAGGGCCGGCTGCGGATCTCGTCCGCGCCGGCCCGCGCGACGGCCAGCGTGGTCTCGATCGCCTCGCGGTAGCTGTCGGTGCCGTGGACGGCCAGCGAGAACCAGAACGGCAGGCCTCGCGCCCGCCGCGACAGGTGCACGGCGTAGTCGGAGGGGTTCCACTCGCCGGCCGCCGAAACGGGATCCAGGTACCCCGCGTGCTGGGTGTGCGCCCGCCGCGCCAGCTCCGGGCTGCGGTACACCAGCGCACAGCAGTCGAACGGCGCGAACAGCCACTTGTGGGGGTCGACGATGAAGCTGTCCGCCCGCTCGATGCCCTCGAACAGGTGCCGCACGGACGGGGCCGCGAGCGCGGCCGCTCCGTACGCGCCGTCCACGTGCATCCAGATCCCCCGCTCGGCGCAGACGTCGGCGATTCCGGCGAGGTCGTCGACGATGCCGAGGTTGGTCGTGCCCGCGGTCGCGACGACCGCGAACACGCCGCCGGCGGCGTCAGCCTCGAGTGCGTCGCGCAGCGCCTCGCCGGTCATCCGTCCCCGCTCGTCCGCCGGGACGACGAGCGGCTCCACGTCCATCACGTTCTCGAGCGCGTAGACGACCGAGCTGTGCGTCTCGGCGGTCACCGCGACCCGCCAGCGCGATGGCGATCCGCCGGCCCGGTCGCGCGCCGTCTGCCGCGCGGCAACCAGCGCAGAGAGGTTTCCCACCGTCCCACCCTGCACGAAGCAGCCGCCGGCCTCGGGAGGCATGCCTGCGAGCTCGGCCACCCACCGCAGCGCCTGGTTCTCGGCGTACACCGCGCCGGAGCTCTCGAGCCAGCTGCCGCCGTACAGCGACGAGGCCCCGACGACCAGGTCGAACAGGGTCGACGCCTCCGTCGGCGCCCCCGGGATGAACGCGAGGTACCGGGGATGGTCGACCGACATCGTCGCCGGCGCGAGCACGTCGGTCCACACGCGCAGCGCATGGTCGCCGCCGAGCCCCTCCGGCGTGATCGTCTGACCGGCGCGGCGGCCGAGCTGGTCCGGCGTCGAGGGCCCGTCCAGCGGCGCGTCCATCCGGAGGCGGTCGAGTGCGATCCGCATCACGGCCTGCGCGAGCTGCTCGGTCTCGCGCGAGTACCGGTGCATGTCCATGGCTCGGAGAGTAATCGCGCGGCGCGGCCTGCGACCGCGCTCCCGGTGCTACATCTCGCGGCGCCCGGAAAACGCGCGGCCGAGCGTCACCTCGTCGGCGTACTCGAGGTCGCCGCCGACCGGGAGGCCGCTCGCCAGGCGCGTCACGCGGCACCGGCCGCGCAGACGGTCGGCGATGTAGACGGCGGTCGCCTCGCCCGTCATCGTCGGGTTGGTCGCCAGCACGACCTCCCCGGCGCCGTTCGCCTCCACCCGCTGGAGCAGCTCTGCGATGCGCAGGTGCTCGGGGTCGACGCCGTCGATCGGGGACAGCGCTCCGCCGAGCACGTGGTAGACGCCGCGGTACTCGTGCGTCCGCTCGATCGCCACGATGTCGCTGGGATCCTCGACGACGCAGATCACCGCCCGGTCGCGGCGCGCGTCCTCGCAGATCGTGCAGAGCGGTCCCTCCGCGAGGTTGAAGCACTCCTGGCAGAACCCGATCTTCTCCTTCACCTCACGGATCGCGTCGGCGAGCGCGAGCGCCTGCTCGGGCGTCGAGCGGAGGATGAAGAACGCGAGCCGCTGCGCCGTGCGCCGGCCGATGCCGGGCAGGCGGGCGAGCTGCGTGATCAGGTTGTCGACCGCCGGCGAGTACAACTACATGCCGGGCAGGCCGAGGCCGCCGAGCCCGCCGAGCTGGCCCATCATCTTCTGCTGCTGCATCTGCTGCGCAGCGGCAAGCGCGCCGTTCACGGCCGAGACCAGCAGGTCCTGCAGCATCTCGGGATCGTCCGCGTCGATCGCCTCGGGCTTGATGGTGATGTCAGCCACCTCGAGCGCACCGGACACCTTGACGGTGACGGCGCCTCCGCCCGCGCTGTGCTCGACGTAGGCCGTCTTCAGCTCCTCCTGCGCCTTCTCCATCTGCGCCTGCATCTGTCCGAGCTGGGCCATCATCTTGTTCGGGTCCATCTTGCTCATGCGGTGCTCCTTCAGACCTCGTGTGCGTCGAACTCCTGCGCGAGGCGCGAGACCAGCTCGTCCTCGGACACCTGCTCCTCGGCGGCCGGCGCCGCCTCCGCCTGCTCCTGCGGATCGTCGCCGCCGGCCACGACGAACCGGACGCGGGGCGAGCCGCCCAGCGCCTGCGCCACCACCTCGGTGATCAGCCGCAGGTTCTGCGGCGCCTCGATCATGCCCTTCGCGAACGACTGCGAGGCGGGCAGCCCGACGACCATCTCGGAGCCGTCGTAGGACACGGGACGCGCCCGCACGATGAGGGCGTGCAGCGGCGTGGCGCGCCGGCCGATCTCGGGCAGGATGGCGTCCGACCAGCGCTGCGTGGCCTGCTCGACCGTCGGCTCGGAGGCGGCCGGCGACGGCGAAGCGGGAGGCGCCGGTGCCGGCGCCACCGGATCGGGATGCGGGGCCGGCGGGGGCGGCGCCGCTGCGGCGGGCGTCGGAGCGGCGGGCTCGGGCGCCGGCCGCGCGGGCGCCCCGGTCTCGAGCTGCGACAGCCGCTGGTCGAGCGCCTCGAGGGCGAGCTCGGTCTGTGGGCGGCTGATCTTCACCAGTGCCAGCTCGAGCGGCAGCCGCGGGTCCCCACCCTCCTTCACGTCGGCGACCACCTCGCGCAGCAGGTCGATCAGCCGCACGACCGCCCGCGCGGGGACGGCCGACGCCTGTGCGACCAGCTGCTCGATCTCGTGCGGTGCGAGCGCCAGGTCGGCCGGCGGGCGCCCGAGCTGCTGCGTCAGGAACAGCCCGCGCAGGTGCCCGAGCAGGCCGGTCGTGAACGAGGCGAGGTCGGTGCCTCCCTCCGCGAGCTGGTCGACGAACACGAGCAGGCCGGCCGCGTCGCCCGCGGCGACGAGGTCGAGGGTGCGGAACATCGAGGCCTCGTCCGCCGTGCCGAGCAGGCACCGCACCTCCGCCGCGCCGATCGCTCCGCTGGATGCCGTCGACAGCTGGTCGAGGATGGTCACGCCGTCCCGGAAGCTGCCTGCGGCCGCGCGGGCGACCAGCTGGATGGCGGCATCGTCGATCTGGATCGTCTCGGCGGTGGCGATGCGCCGCAGCACCTCGGCGATCTCCGGCAGCCCCGGCCGCTGGAACGCGAAGCGCTGGCAGCGGCTGCGGATCGTGGGCAGCATCGCGGCCAGCTCGGTCGTGCAGAGCACGAACACGACGTGGTCGGGCGGCTCCTCGAGCGTCTTCAGGACGGCGTTCGACGCCTCCTTGGTGAGCATGTGCGCCTCGTCGACGATGTACACCTTCCTCCGGCCACGGACTGGGCGCAGCGCGACCCGGTCCCGGATCTCGCGGATGTCGTCGATCCCGCGGTGGCTGGCCGCATCCATCTCGATCACGTCGATCGCCGTGGCGTCGTGGATCGTGCGGCATGACTCGCAGATCAGGCAGGGGGTGACCGTCGGGCCCTGCTCGCAGTTGATCGACTTCGCGAGGATCTTCGCCATCGACGTCTTGCCGGTCCCGCGCGGTCCCGCGAACAGGTAGGCGTGCGCGACGCGGTCGAGCTCGACCGCGTTTCGCAGCGTCTGCACGATGTGCGGCTGGCCGACCACCTGGCCGAAGTCCTGCGGTCGGTGTGTGCGGTAGAGGGCGGACATCGGAAGGAGTGTAGTGACCGTGCACCCACCGTCGAAGCTCCGTACCCGGACGGTGTCAGTGCCCCCGGCTCCTTCCAGGCTGGCCCACGGCACCCGGTTGACGTTGCTTAGCGCTGCTTCCTTCCGGACCTGACGCGGTTCGCAAGCCTCCGTTGCGTGGGACCTGGCGATCGACACCGAACGCACAGACCCTGATCCCGAACACGCTGCCCCTCGGGTGGGAATTCGGCCCGGCTAGAGCGGATTGCCGGTACAGGGAACCGCTATCTCCCCGCTTAGCACGGTCGGCGGGGATGCTACCACCGTCACCTGGCTGCCTGGCGCTCCTCCGTCTCACGCAGCCGGCGGGCGAGCAGCTTCGCCACCTTGATGGCGATCTGGGGGTGCTGCTCGAGCAGCGGCGTGAACTGCCAGGATGTGAGCGCGAAGACGCGCAGTGGAGACTCCGCGATCACCGAGGCGGTGCGGCGGCCGCCCTCGTCGAGCAGCGCGACCTCGCCGAACGACGCGCCCGCGCCCAGGGTGGCTCGGCGCTCGCCCCGGGTCTCGACGCGGGCCGTGCCCTCGGCGATGACGAAGAAGCCGACGCCGCCCTCGCCCTCGCCGACGATCGTGTCCCCGGTGTCGTACCGGCGCTCCTTTGCGGCGGAGGCGACGGCGGCGAGCTCCTTCTCGGACAGCCCGTCGAAGAGCGGGACGCGTCCCAGGATCTCGGTGCGCTCGTCAGCCATGCCACTCCTTCCGTTGCTCGCGGGAGCGCATAGTACAGCGCAGTGGGCGCCCGGGGGCAAGTGCCGGACGGGGCTGGCATACTGGGGCCTCCAGGAGAGGTGTCCGAGCTGGCTTAAGGAGCGCGACTGGAAATCGCGTAACGGGGGGTTTCCTCGTTCGCGGGTTCGAATCCCGCCCTCTCCGCTGCCCGCGTGCGCAGCCGCGGTGAAAAAAACGTGCCTGGCACCTTTTTTTCACCCTCGCCCGGCCGGCGCACCCGGCCGGGTTGACGGCCAGGCTCACATCGTCACGTACATGCCGACCTCGAGCAGACGGTCGGGCGGGATCTTGAAGTACCGCGCCGCCGGCGTCGAGTTCTGGTGCAGGAGCGCGAACAGCTTCGTCCGCCACCGCGACATGGTCGGCTCGCCCGCGGGCACGAGCGACACGTGGTTCACGTAGTACGACACATCATCGACGTCGATACGCAGGCCGTTGCCGTCGGCGATCCGAAGCGCGGCGGGGACGTCCGGATCGTCCTGGTACCCGTAGCGGGCGACGATGCCGACGAAGCCGAGGCGGTGGTGGGTCACTCGCAGGCGCTGGGAGGGCGGCACCGTGGGCACCGTCGCCGTCTCGACGGTCAGGAGCACGACCTGCTCGTGGATCACGTGGTTGTGGGCCACGTTCGTCATCAGCGCCGCGGGCACGGTGTCCTGGGACGACGTCAGGAACACGGCCGTGCCGGGCACGCGCACCGGCGGATCGTCCACCAGGCGGTTCAGGTACCGGCGCAGCGGCACGCGCCCCTTGCTGATGCGGCGGTTGAGGGTCGCCCGGCCGCGCCGCCACGTCGTCAGCACCGCGAAGAAGACCGACCCAACGGCCAGCGGGATCCAGCCACCGCTGAACAGCTTCCCGAGGTTCGCGGCGAAGAACGTGAGCTCGACCGTGAGGAACACCGCGGCGCCGGGGATCACCAGCCACAGGCTCCTGTGCCACAGCACGCGGAAGACGGTGAAGGCCAGCAGCGTGTTGGTCGCGAAGATCGCGCTCAGCGCGACGCCGTACGCCGACGCCAGCCCCTCCGGGTCGCGGAAGCCGATCACCAGTGCGAGCACCGCCGCAAGCAGCGCCCAGTTGACGAGCGGGATGTAGATCTGACCGATGATCCGCGCGGACGTGTGCCGGATCGACATGCGCGGCAGGAACCCGAGCTGCACCAGCTGCTGGGTCACCGAATACGCCCCCGAGATGACGGCCTGCGAGGCGATCACGGTCGCCATCGTGGCGAGCACGACCATCGCCGTCTGCGCGGTCTGGCCGCCGGGGACGGCGATGAAGAACGGATTCGAGACGGCCGCCGGATGCTCGAGCACGAGCGCCCCCTGCCCCAGGTAGTTCAGCATCAGCGTCGGCAGGGCGACGACCAGCCACGCGCGGGTGATGGCCGTGCGGCCGAAGTGCCCCATGTCGGCATAGATGGCCTCCGCTCCCGTCACGGCCAGGAAGACGGATGCGAGCGACAGGAAGCCGGCGCCCGGCTCGTTCCACAGGAAGGCCGCGCCGTAGCTTGGTGACAGCGCCCGCAGCACGGCGGGGTCGTTCACCACGCCGCGCAGGCCGATCGCGCCGATCGCCGCAAACCACACGAGCATGATCGGGCCGAACAGCACGCCGATCGTGCCCGTGCCGAAGCGCTGGAGCAGGAACAGGGCGATCAGGATCGCGAGCGAGAACGGCACGACCTGCGCGGCCAGCGACGGAGACGCCACCTGCAGGCCGCTCACTGCGGAGACGACCGAGATCGCGGGCGTCAGCATGCCGTCCCCATAGAAGAGCGACGCGCCGAGGATGCCGACCAGGATCAGGACCTCCTTCCGCCGCCCGGGAACGGCCCGTTGGATCAGGGCCACCAGCGCCATGATCCCGCCCTCGCCGTGGTTGTCGGCGCGCAGGATCAGGAGGACGTACTTGAAGGTGACGACCGTGAGCAGCGACCAGAAGATCAGCGAGAGCGCTCCGTACACGTGGGTCGGGCTCGGGGCCAGCGGGTGCAGCGTGAAGACGAGCTGCATCGTGTACAGGGGGCTCGTGCCGATGTCTCCGTAGACGACGCCGAGCGCGCCCACCGACAGCGCGAGCGCTCCCAACCGGGTCGTCCGTCCGTGGCCGACTGCGCTCTCGCCCGGTGTGCCGGCAGGCGCGGGTACCGAGCGGGTCGCAGACCGTGCGGTGAGCGCCTTCATGCCGCCTCCGGCGGCTTGACGAACATCGTCCGCAGGCCGGGCTGCTCGGCCAGCCGCCGGGCGACCGGGTCGCGCAGCAGCGCGCTGACCGCGGCGCGGCCCGGGCCGGTTGCCCCGAGCACCACCAGCTCCGCCTTGCGGCGCCGCGCCTCGGCCAGGATCATCTCGGCGGGCTCCCGCGTCCGCGGCGCGACCACGTGCACGCCGACGCCGTAGCGCCCGGCCACCGCGCGTGCCCGCTTCGCCATCTCCTGGACGCGCTCGTCGGCCCCGGGCAGCTCGACGTCCATCTCCTCCCAGAGCGGGATCTGGGTGAACGCGACCAGCACGATCGCGGAGCGCCGCTCCGTTGCTAGACGGGCCGCCAGGTCGAGCATGTCGCATGGCAGCTCGGGCTGCGCGGTGTTGACGGGAACGAGGATCGAGTGGAAGCCCCGGCGCACCCGGGTGGTGCTCGTCTCGCGTGTCCGCATCAGCGTCATGCCCACATCGTGGCGCGGAATGCGTCACGGAGGCATGACGATCAGGTCGGTTTGCGCATCGGTTCCATCACAACGCCATCACGGCCGCATCACGCTCAGCCGCGCAGGCGGTAGCCGACGCCGGTCAGCGTCTCGATCGACGTGCGCGGGACGCCGTGCTCCTCGAGCTTGTCGCGCAGGCGGCCCATGTGCGTGCGCAGCAGCTGCATCTCCTGGGCGTATCCCGGCCCCCATACCGCGCGCAGCAGCATCTTGTGGGTGAGCGGCCGCCCGTCGGCCAGCGCCAGCTCCTTCAGCAGGTCGAACTCGGTCGGCGTGAGGTGCACCTCGCTGCCGGCCGCCGTGACGATCCGGTGGGGGAGGTCGATCGAGAGCGCGCCGACGCTGACCACCTGCTCCCCCGACACGGCGCCCTCAGACCGCCGCAGCAGCGCACGGACGCGGGCGAGCAGCTCCCCGATGCCGAACGGCTTGGTCAGGTAGTCGTCCGCACCGGCGTCGAGCGCGCGGATCTTGTCGCCCTCCTCGCCGACGGCGGAGATCAGCAGGATCGGCGCGCGCAGCCAGTCGCGCAGCTGCCGCGACACGTCCGCCCCGTCGGCGTCGGGGAGCATCAGGTCGAGGATGACGAGGTCGGGGGGCGTGAGCGCCGCCTTCGTCAACGCGTCCGATGCGTCCGTCGCCGTGTCGACGGTGTAGCCGGCCTTGGCGAGCGTCACCTCGAGCGCGCGGCGGATCGGCCGTTCGTCGTCGACCACGAGGATCCGCGTGCCGCCGCTCATCCCCCGCGGCCTCCGGGCACCGGCAGGTCGAGCGTGAAGCGGCTGCCCCCGCCCTCGCGCGGCTCGACCGACACCCTGCCGTCGTTCGCCTCGGCAAGCCCGCGGGCGATGGCCAGCCCGAGCCCGGAGCCCGGCGCGTCGCGCCGCGACGGCGACCGGTAGAACGGCTCGAAGATGCGGTCCGCCTCCTCGGCCGCCACGCCCGGGCCGCGGTCCTCGACCGCGATGCAGACACGCGCGCCGGCGCGCCGCACGGTCACCGCCACCGGCTCGTCCGGCGGGGAGAACTTGGTTGCGTTCTCGAGCAGATTGACGAGCACGCGCTGCAGCTGGGGGGCGTCGCCGCGCACCAGCGGCAGCTCGCCGTCGAACGCGAGCCGCACCGCCCCGGCGCCCGGCATACGCCGTTCCAGCTCGTCGGCGGACGCCTCGACGAGCTCGCGCAGGTCGATCCAGTCGGCCCGTGTCGAGACGGCGCCGGCCTGCAGCTTCGAGAGGTCGAGGAGATTCTCGATCATCCGGTTCATGCGGTCGGTCTGCTCGGTGATCGTCTCGAGCAGCTCGCGGTCGTCGTCGTCGAGCCCGGCGTAGCGGAGGCCGCCGGCCGCCGTGGTGATCGCCATGAGCGGGGAGCGCAGGTCGTGCGAGACAGCGCGCAGGAGCGCGGTCTTGAGCTCGTCGGACCGCGAGAGCGCCTCGGCTTGCACCTGCTGGCGGAGGCGGTGCTCCCGCTCCTCGCCGAGTGCGATCAGTCCGGCCAGGCTGCGCCCGACGCGTTCGGATGCCGGCGTCTGAAGCGCCCCCGGCGGCGGTTCGATCATGCGCAGCTCGCCCATCCAGCGCCCGTTGAAGTCGAGCGGCAGCACCGACCCGCGGCGCTCGGGCGGCGACGGCCGGCCGCGGTGGATGACGCCGTCGGCCGCCCCCAGGGCACGGGCGGCCTGGCTGGCCAGCGTCGGCAGCACCGAGGCAAGGTCGTCGGCATCGGCCACGAGCGTCGCGAACGACTCGCTCAGGCGGGCCTCGGCGGCGCGGCGGGCGGCCTCGTCTCGCTCCCGCCGAGCGCGGGAGGCGAGGTTCGAGGTGACCAGCGCGGTGAGGATGAAGGCGGCGAGCGCGGCCCAGTCGCTCGACGAGTTGATCACCAGCGTATGGGCGGGCGGCAGGAAGAAGAAGTTGTACGCGAGCGCCGAGACGAGGCTCGTGGCGAGGCCCCACCAGAGGCCGTAGAGAGAGGAGATCCCGAGCACGCCGACCAGGTAGATCACGCCGGCCGCGTCGTAGGGAACGGTCGGCGTGACGAGGGCTGTCACCAGCGTCGAGAGCAGGACGAGCGCCGCCGCAGCAGCCGGCGCTGTGGCGTGGGAGGACAGCGACCGCAGGAGCGTCGGGTGCGGCCGGCCGCGGGCTGCGGAACCGTCGCTCTGGGTCAGGGCCATGCGGCAGATTGTGGCAGGCCGCACGGCGGCGTGGAGCGCGGAGGCGGCTGCTACGGTGAGCCGGTCTCGTGACGCACCCCTCGGACCGCACGCACTACCGGCTGACGTTCGCGATCCTGGCGGTCGCCGGCGGCGCCTTCTCCCTGCTGCAGTCGCTTGTCGCCCCCGCCCTGCGCGACATCCAGCTCGACCTGCACACGAGCACCACCGGGGCGACGTGGATCCTGACCGCATACCTGCTGAGCGCCTCCGTCGCGACGCCCATCCTCGGCCGGCTGGGCGACATCTACGGCAAGAAGCGGATGCTCGTCGCGGCGCTGTGCGCGCTGGCCGTCGGGACGGTCATGTCGGCGGTGGCGCACACGATCGCGGTGATGATCGCGGGCCGCGTCGTGCAGGGCCTGGGCGGCGCCGTCTTCCCGCTTGCGTTCGGGATCATCCGCGACGAGTTCCCGCCGCTGCGGGTTGCGACCGGCATCGCGACGATCTCGTCGATCCTCGGCATCGGCGGCGGGGCGGGCATCGTCCTGGCCGGGCCGATCATCGACCACCTCGGGTACCACTGGATCTTCTGGTTCCCGCTGCTCCCGGTCGTGATCGCGATCGTCGCCGCCGTCGTCATCATCCCCGAGTCGCCGGTGCGCGCGCCGGGCCGCATCAACTGGGTCGGGTCGCTGCTCCTGGCCGCCTGGCTGGTCGCACTGCTGATCGGCGTCAGCGAGGGCTCCGACTGGGGCTGGCGGTCGGACCGGGTGGTCGGGCTGTTCGCCGTCTCGGCGGTGCTGCTGGTCGTCTGGATCAGGGCTGAGGCCGCCGCCGCTCAGCCACTGGTGGACATGCGCATGATGCGCCTCCGCGGCGTGTGGACGACCAACACCGCGGCCCTGCTGATCGGGTTCGGGATGTACAGCTCGTTCGTGCTGGTGCCGGAGTACGTGCAGATGCCGCCGTCGACCGGGTATGGCTTCGGTGCGAGCACGACCGAGGCGGGGCTCTTCCTGTTTCCGGCGACGCTCGCGATGCTCCTCGTCAGCCCCCTGGCCGGCAGGCTGTCGTCCACGGTCGGGTCGAAGGTCCCGCTCGTGCTCGGGGCGGCGGTGTCGGCGGCCGCCTTCGCGCTGCTCGCCGCGGAACGCAGCCGGCACTGGGAGGTCTACGCGGCGACCGCCCTGCTGGGGACGGGGATCGGCCTGGCGTTCGCGGCGATGGCGAACCTGATCGTCGAGGCGGTGCCGCGCGAGCAGACCGGCGTCGCGGGCGGCATGAACACGATCATGCGCACCATCGGCGGCGCGGTCGGTGCGCAGGTCTCCGCAAGCGTGGTCGCGGCATCGGCCGCGGCGTCGGGGCTGCCGGAGGCGGGGGGCTGGACGGACGCCTTCGCGCTGTGCTCGGTTGCGCTGGTGGGCGGGCTCGCGGTCGCCCTGGCCGTGCCTGGGCGTGCTCGGGCCGGCGTGGGCGAGCCGGCGCTCGACCAGACCTGAGAGCCATGCGCGGCGGCCCACGAGGGCTCACGATGGGCGCAACAGGGCTCGAACCTGTGCTTCACCACTCAAGCGGGAGGCGGTTCGAGCCGATGACAGTCCCCATGGCAACCCTCGTAAAGCCGTTCTTTGCAGCGCATCTGGCCCGTCCCGTGGCCGGCATGATCGGACCCGACGCGGACGTCTACCTGGGCGTACTCGAGATGCAGGGCCTGCAGGTGACAAGTC
>DASWRM010000033.1 GCA_036403155.1 Gaiellales bacterium
ACGACGTTTCAGGGCAACACGCTGGAAGCTGTCGCAGCGGTGTCGGCGACGTCCGTGCTTACGGTCGGTTTCCAGCATGTCGGCCCCGCCACACAAGCGCTGACCGAGCGATACAACGGGACGGTGTGGTCGCTTGTGGTGTCGCCGAATGCCAACGCGTTCTCGACCAGTTTCAACGCGATTGTGGCTGTCGATCCCACCCATGTGTGGGCGGTTGGCAGATACTTGGCATCGGGGCGTGTGCCGCTGGCTGAGTTTTGGAACGGCAGCCGCTGGCAGGTCGCGCCGGTGCCGGCTCCGGGCGGCGTTCTGGCAGGTGACGCGGAGCTGTTGGATGTGGCGGCCGTGTCGGCGAACGACATCTGGGCGGTTGGCACCGGTCTCACCAACATCAACCATCAGACCGGTAACGCTCCCTTCGCAGAGCACTGGAACGGGATAGCGTGGTCGCTGGTGGCCCAGCCTGTGAGCGACAGTGCCCCGCTTGGGGTCGTGGCTTTGAGCACAAACGACGTCTGGGCGGGCGGCGGCGCCACCAGCACCGGTCGGCTGCTCGAGCACTGGAACGGCAGTAGTTGGACCTCCTCGACACCCGCTGCGAGTGGCCCCGGAGCGGTATACGGATTCGCCGCCTTCTCGTCCTCAGACATATGGGCGAGCGGCGACGGCCTAAGCACCCAGTCGATGGTCGAGCATTGGAACGGGAGCTCCTGGAGCACCACCAACATCTACCTTCCAGGAACCGGCGGAAACGGCGGAAACCTGGCTGGACTCGATGGCATCTCATCAGCCGATATCTGGGGTGTCGGACACGAATACGGGTCGAACCCGACTCACGGACTGATCTTTCACTGGAACGGCTCTATCTGGTCGCAGTTCAGCTATGGGCAGCCCACGGGGGCGAGTGATGTGCTCAAGAGCGTGAACTCACTCAGCGCCAAGGATGTGTGGCTGGTGGGAAGCCGCACGCCTGCCGGATCATCACTGATCGACAGCGTCGCCGCGCACTGGAACGGTGCCTCGTGGTCGCGCGTGAACGTGCCGGTCTCGGCGAGCAGTGACGCCCTGAACGACCTCTCAGCCCTTGCAGGCGGATGCCTGTGGGCGGCCGGCTACGTTCAGCCGTCGCTCCAGGTGCCTCTGGTGCAGCGCCTATGCCCCGTGCAGGTTACAGACACGGGGTTCTCACCGGCCGCCGCGTCCGCGTCACAGGGCCTGGCCGCGGCCTGGAGCTTCCCGGTCGCAAACATGGCGCCACACACCATCCGGGAGCAGGACGTCGGCCTGTTCACGTCGCCCAGCATCGTGCCGGGTGGATCGTTCGTGTTCACGCCGTTCGCCGCCGCCACCTACACCATCTTGGAGGACGCCGGCACGCCCGGTCAGCACACAGGCACTCTCGCCGTGCCACTGAAGGTATCGCCGACCTCGGGCAAGACCACGACAACCTTCACCATCACCATCGCCAGTAAGGCTGCGCCCGTCGGCGACACCTACGAGTTCCAGGTCGACCCGCCCGGCGCAGCCGGCTTCGCAACCGTCTCGAACGGCACGGCTCGAACGTTCAGCTACACCCCCAACGTCGGACCCGGCACATACGTCCTCCAAGCGCGACTCGACAAGGGCACAACCCACACGGGTTTCTCACCAACCCTCAGCATCACCGTTTCCTAGCCAGCCAGCTTGCGGGAACCCCAAAGTCCAAGAGACGGCGGCGACGGAGGGAGATGTCTGCTACGTGGCGACTGCTTACCCTCGCCATGCTGCGCGGATCGACTTCTCCACGACCGTCGCCCGGTGCGAATCCTGAAGGGGATGAGCGCGATTGACGATCCACGGGCAGTCACCTCATGGCTTCGTTGAGCGGAGTTCCCGCGATTGTGCGGTTCGAATAGTGACCGATTAGCTCCATGAGCCCGGTCGGGCTCAGCGCCCGATGGCGTAGAGCGTGGCGTTGTTGATCGCGTACACCGTGCCGTCCGGGCCGATCAGGGTGGGGGTGTAGGCCTCTGGGCGCGGCGGGTTGAGGTGGATCTGCTCGGCGAACGTGTTGTCGGCCAGGTCCCAGCGGTAGAGGACGCCGTCCTCGCTGTTGACGATCACCGAATCGTCGGCCGTGTCGACGACGGCGCTGTTGATGCACCACTCATACGGCGCTCCGGCGGGTGTGCCGGGTTCGTGCGCGGGCGACAGGATGGTCTGGACGGCCTTCATCACCTCGGTGTCGGCGAAGGGGTCTTTCTGCCTTGCGCGGGGATCGAGCACGGCGACACGGTTGTGCCCGTTTCCGTGCGGCCCGATGCCGAGATAGTTGTTGTACTTCGACACGAGCAGGTACGGCGAGCTTCCGTGGTAGCCCGGCGCCGCGCGGGCAGGCAGCACCGAGACGGTGGTGTCCCAGCCGAATGACCCGGGCGTCTTCGTCTCGGTCAGGCTGGCGTTGTAGTGCAGCAGCCAGCCGCGGTCATCGTGGTTGGGGAACGGGTTCTCGAGGACTCCGTAGTACACGTCTCCATCGGGTCCGACGGTCGGTGACGCGGACGAGCTTGTCGAGATCGCGGCCGGCCGGCCGCTGACCGGATCCTTCAGCAGGACGTGGAACCTGGGCTTGAGCGTGGTGGCGTCGAGCCCGACCAGGATGCCGCGGGTGGGACTGGTGACGGTGATGTAGATGGTCGTGCCGGAAGGCGACAGTGCCGGGGCGCAGTTGAGGGCCACGTCGTCGTAGGCGGCGTTGCCGGCCGCCGCGGCCGCCGTCGTCCAGGTCGCGTGACCATGGGCATCGATCCGGGCGATCCCGCTGGACAGGTGCGCTGGTGTCGAGCCAGACACGCTGAAGCCGAAATACACCGACCCGTCGGGTCCCGCGGTCAGGGGCGTGGTGATGTGCACTGCCCTGCCGTAGGCCGACCGGTGGGCTCGCCACTGAGCTGCTCCGTAGAACACCCGCCGCCGCACCGCACCGGCCGTCCGGTTCGCGTGCGTGCGCATCAGCACCGTCCCCCCTGCACCGGCCACCGCGAGGGCCGCCCTGGGCGTCAGCACGGCGGGCAGCGGCGGCGTCCACGCGCCGAAGCCCCCGGTGAATGCAGGCGGTCGGTAGTCGGTGTCGAGCGACCAGCGCCGGGCGCCGCTCGTCCCGGAATAGGCGACGACCCGGTACCCGGCCCTGCCGCTGACCCGGGTTGGGACGAGCACGGTGTTGGCCGCGGTGATCATGGGCGAGCCGTAGTGGATCAGCAGCTCCCCGAACTGCACATCGGGGGCCAGATCGACCTTCGCCCTCCAGCGGACCCGGCGAAACGGCTGAGGTCGCCGCGTGGCCACTGCGGTGTGCTGGGCGTTTCCGGCGAAACCCGCCCATTCGACCGCGGACTTCCTGCCACCGTGGTGCAGCTGAGCAGACGGCTTGAGCGGCGCGGCGGTGACCGGGGCTGAGGTGACAGCCAGCAGCCCGGTGAGTGCGAGGGCGACGCGCCATGTGCAGCGGCTCACCATGGATTTCGAGTATCCCGGCGCCGTGTGGCAGGGTCAAGGTACGGCTCGTGCCGGAACCTCGTGCGCACCCATCAACGTAGGAGGCCAACGAACACACAGGACACCACCAAGGCGACTGTACGGTTACCCCCACCGATTCCGTGGAGAAGCGCGGATACCGTGGATGTCATGGCCATCGGCCCCATCACACACATTCACCCGTCGGCACGGCCGGACGCCGCTCCGACAGACGTATCCCGAGAGGTTCACATGAACACGGTGCTTCATACAGAACCCGTGGACGAAGGGTTCTATTTCAAAGGCCTGGCGGCCGGTCGAGGAATCAGTCGCGACGAGGCGGTCGACCTGATCGCGCGCGTTCAGCAGGGCGAGGCGAGGATCACGGTCTCGGTCACGACCAGCGACGGCATCACGCGACCGCTTCCGTTTCGACCGATGCAGATGCTCTACTGCGGGTAGACGACACCGTGCCGGGCGCGTGCGCCGCGGCCGGCACGGCCTCGCCGCTCACCTTCGGTCAAGACGCGGCGGCTGGCATTCGAACGTCACTGTCCAGCAGGCGGTTCCCACAGCTCGACCTTGTTGCCGTCTGGGTCGATAACCCAGCCGAACTTCCCGTACTCGGAGTCTTCGAACTTGTCGACCACGTTGCACCCCTCTTCCCTGAGGGTGTCCAACAGCGCGCGCACGTCGGCCACTCGATAGTTCACCATGAAGGACGCCGTGCCTGGCGTAAACGCAGCGTCGCCGGCGGCCGCTATCGACCATACCGTCGTACCACCCACCGGGTTGCCATGTCCATCGGTCCAGCCGAACGACGCGCCGCCCCACTCCTGCACATCGATGCCGAGGTGACGCGCGTACCAGGCTCGCAGTGCCTCCGGGTCGTCTGAGGTGAAGAAGATGCCGCCTATACCAGTGACGCGGTTCATGTGGTGCCTCGCACGGGATTCGGGATTCGTGATCGTGATCGTGATCGTGATCGTGATCGTACGTGAACGGCCAACCGCCGTCCCCGCGGGATGTCGCCGGGCTACGATCGGCGCCGAATCCCAGCCGCACCACGGAGGTGTCTTGGCGCACGAAACCATGCGGGCGGCCGTCGTCGACGCGTTCGGTCCGCCAGAGCTGATCCAGCTGAGGCACATCCCGCGCCCGAGGCCGGGTCGCGGGGAGCTGCTCGTCGAGGTCGTCGCCGCCGGCGTGAACCCCGTCGACGCGTCGAACCGTCTCGACGGCAGCTGGGCGGGATTGTCGCCGCCGGTGGTTCTGGGCAGCGACGCCTCTGGCATCGTCGTCGGTGTCGGGGACGACGTCGACGAGTTCGCGGTCGGGGACGCCGTCTTCTACTTCTCCGACTTCCTCGGGACGCGGCTTGGCTCCTACGCGGAGTACCAGGCCATCCTCGCCGACATCGTCGCCTGGAAACCGAAGTCGGTGACGTTTGCTGAGGCTGCGGCGCTGCCGCTGGCGGCCGGCACGGCGTACGAGACGGTTGTCAGGCGCCTGGCTGTCCGGAGCGGAGAGACGCTGCTGATCCACGGTGCGGCCGGCGGCGTCGGCGGCTATGCCGTGCAGCTCGCCGCCGATCTGGGTGCCCGCGTCCTTGCCGTCGCGCGCGCCGAGCACGCCGAGTACCTGGCGGGCCTCGGCGCCGAGGCGACGCTCGACTACACCACGGCGGACGTCTCCGAGCTGGTCGCCCGGAACCACGGCCTCGTCGACGCCGTTGCCGACTTCGTCGGCGGAGAGAGCATCGTCTCCAGCCTGCCGATCGTCGCCGAGGGCGGCCGGCTGGCGACCGCCTGCGCACTCGCCGGCGACCTGGACGTTGCGGTCGACCGCAACCTCACGATCCACGGCGTGCTGGTGCGGCCCGACGGGACGCGGCTCGCGGCGCTCTCCGAGCTGGTTTCGGCTGGTCGTCTGCGGCCGCTGATCCGACGCGAGCTACCGCTCGACCAGGCGGCGGACGCCCACCGCGAGGTGGAGCGGGGCCACGGCCGCGGCAAGATCGTCCTTCGGGTGCGGCCCGAGCCCGGGACGAGAGCCGCCGAACGTCCCTGACCCGGCGACCATAGCGGCGGCCGGTTGGCGATTCAGCCTGAGTCCGGCGGCCGCACCGGCGTGGCATCCGGACGCGGGTGGTTGCCGATCGTGTACTCGTCCAGTGCGGACTCGTCCATGCCGAAGAGGTGCCCGAGCTCATGCAGCAGCGTCTCGTGCACGACGCGTCGCAGATCCTCCGGGCGGCCGGCGCTGCGGATGATCGGTGTCCGGTAGAGGGTGATCTGCTTCGCGCCCATCGTGCGGCTGTAGAGGCCGAGCGTGAGTGGCGAGCCGTCGCGCTCGTCCTGCACGGTGATTGCGACGTTCGCCTGCTCGATGTCGCGCCTGACCCACTCGGGGAGGGAGTCCAGATCGCGCTCGAGCGTGTCCGCGAACTCCTGCTCGGAGCACTCGAACGGCAGCGTCCGGTTCATGAGTCGCTCGAACCGGCGCTGCCGCTGGTCGATCGCCACGTTCTCGCGGTGCACCTGGGCGGCATCGCGCTTCATCTTGGCGGTCGCCGCCCAGATCAGCAGGAAGACGATCGGCAGCAGCGGCGCGAAGACGGCCGGGCTCGGGCTACCCGGGCTCGCGCGGTGGTACGGCTCGATCGTCAGCGCTCCCATGACGCCCAGACCGAGGGTGATGAACACCGTCGTCCACGGATCGCCGCCGGCGAAGATGCCACGGATGCGTTGCCACACCATGCGCTCAGCGTAGAGGGTGAACGCAAGGGGACGTGCCTCGGGTCACCCATACGAGGGATCACCACCCGAAGGCCGCCAGAGGGAGGATGGCTGTGAAGGGTCGGCAGCCCCGCCCCACATGCCGATATCCACCGCATGAACCGACTCCAACGCTCCTTCCGCCTGTTCTCGGCCTCGCTCGCGGTCGTCCGCGAGGATCGCAGCCTGCTGATGTTCCCGATCCTGAGCGCCGTCTTCACCGTGATCGCGGTCGGGCTGATCGTCGTTCCGACGGCCGCGGTCGCTCTGGCCGGTGGGAATGACCGGCAGGCTGGCGAGATCGTCCTGCTGGCAATGCTCGTATCCGGCTACTGCGCGACCGCGGTGGCGACGTTCTTCAACGTCGCGCTCGTGAGCTGTGCAGCCGAACACTTCCGCGGGCAGCCGACGAGCGTCGCCGACGGCCTGCGCGCCGCCGGCCGCCGCCTCGGCCCGATCCTGCTCTGGGCGCTGATCGCCGCCGCTGTCGGCGCGATCGTCAGGTCGGTCGAGCAGCGCGCGGGCTTGGTCGGATCCATCGTCGCCGGCCTCGCCGGTGCCGGGTGGTCGGTGGCGACCTACTTCGTCGTCCCGGTGCTCGCCTTCGAACAGGTCGGTCCGATGGATGCCGTCCGCCGAAGCGTCGAGACCGTGCGCCGCTCGTGGGGCGAGAGCCTGATCGGAAACACCGGGCTCGGCATCGCGACCTTCGTCGTGGCGCTCCCCGTCCTGCTCCTGGGGCTCGCCGGTGCGAGGCAGGTGCCGACCGACCGCGGGGCGGGTGTCGGGCTGCTCGCCCTCGCCGGCGGCCTGCTGGTCGTGCTGATGGTGGTGAGCTCCGCCCTCGGGCAGGTCTACAAGACCGCCGTGTATCTCTATGCCGCGAACGGAGAGGTTGCCGGCTACTCGCAGGACCTGCTCGACGGCGCGTTCCGGAAAAGGGGCTAACAGGGCAGCGTGGCCGGGGGTTGCCAATGGCCCCGGCTCGTGGCACCCTGGTCGCGACACGAACGTGCGACCCGGGAGGGGGTCCCGATGAGAACGCTTCTCCGCCGTCTCACCGCCTGCGCGGCGATGACGGCCGTGCTCGCCGCAGGTGCCGGTGGGAGCGCCGTTGCCGCAACGGCGCTCCCGGCACACGTGTACGCGCCGTACTTCGAGACCTGGACGACCGACAGCATCGCCTCGACCGCGCAGCAGTCCGGCAGCAAGTACTTCACGCTTGCCTTTCTCGAGACCTTGAACAGGCGCTCGTGCACGCTGGCCTGGAACGGGAGCAGCTCGCAGCCGGTGTCGGGCGGTCGCTACCTGTCGGACATCGCCGCCCTGCGCGCCACCGGCGGTGACGTCGTCCTCTCGCTCGGCGGCTGGAGCGCCGACCAGGGTGGCACCGAGATCGCCGACTCGTGTACCAGCGTCTCGCAGATCGCCGCCGCCTACGAGCAGGCCATCACCACGTACAACGTCTCTCGCCTCGACATGGACGTCGAGGGCCGCTCCCTGAGCAACACGGCCGGCATCGATCGCCGCAACAAGGCGATTGCGATGACCGAGGCGTGGGCGGCCGCGAATCGGCGGCCGCTGCAGATCAGCTACACGATCCCCACCTCGGCGACCGGGCTGGAGGCGACCGGCGTCGCGATCATGCAGAACGCGGCGGCCAACGGCGCGCGGATCGACACCGTGAACATCATGGCGTTCGACTACTACGACCACACGACCACCAGGATGGCGACGGCCGCCGAGAACGCGGCGACCGGGGCGGTGTCGCAGCTGCACTCGATCTACCCCGGCAAGACCACCGCCCAGCTCTGGGCGATGATGGGGATCACGTTGATGCCGGGCATCGACGACTACCCGAAGAAGACCGAGGTGACGACCGTCGCCGATGCCCAGGCCGTCGAGGCGTTCGCCACGTCGAAGGGCGCGAACACGCTGTCCATCTGGGCGATCCAGCGCGACAACGGAGCCTGCGCCGGCAACGGCGGCGCCAACGACTGCTCCGGCATCGCGCAGAACACGTGGGACTTCAGCCACTCGCTGGAGCCCTTCACCGGATAGGACGGGCCGACCACGTGCCGGCCGCCGCGTGCAGGACTCGGGCGGTCGGCACCTAACTACTGCGCCATGCGATTCGAGCCAACGTATGGCGTGACGCGCGCCGCGCCGAAGCCGCGAGCCTGGCTTCGGCTGCTCGCGCTGGCGTTGATCGTCGCGGTGCTGTGGGGCGTGATCCTCGCGGGCGTCGTGGTCGTCGCCCGCGCGGTCTGACTGCGCGGCCGAACCCGAGCGCGCCCCATCCGTCGCGGTACCGAGGCCGCGGTCTCCCGTCCGCGGTGATCCGCTCGCGGCATCCCTGCGTACTACCGAGCGAGACCGGACGCCATCGGGGCTTCCGGGTACGCTGGCCGTTCCCTCGGAGATCGCCGTGATACGCCGACTGCTCTGTCTGACCTTCGCACACCGCTGGCACACGTCCTGGGACTACTTCGCAGGCGTCATCCACATCCGTGCGCGCTGCCTGCGCTGCGACGCCTCCACGTTCGAGGCGGTCGACCTCGTGCGCGCGGGAGCGGCGCCGGACTGCGGCGTCGGCGTGGAATACGAGTCGGCGCACGGCCGGGTGGGGCCGATCATCTGGGACGACCAGTCGACCTGGTCGAGCGGCGGTGAGGTGCCCACCGCGCTGCTGACATACCGGGCGTTTTGAACCACCCCGGGTCGCACGGGCGACCGGTGTACCAGGGCACCCGCGCGGGTACGCACGCGACTGCCCCGTCCTGAGAGGAGAACCGTGGCCGATCCGATGCACCAGAACCAGCTTGGCCGCTCCGGCCTGACCGTGTCGGCCGTCGGCCTCGGCTGCAACAACTTCGGACGCCGGCTCGACCGGACGGGAACACAGGCGGTCGTCGACGCCGCCCTCGACGCCGGCATCACGTTCTTCGACACCGCCGACATCTACGGCGGCGAGGGGACGTCCGAGCGGTTGATCGGCGAGGTGCTCGGCGACCGCCGCAATCGCGTCGTGCTCGCCACGAAGTTCGGCATGGACATGGGAGACGGCACGCAGGCCCGCGGCGCTCGCGACTACGTCCGCCGGGCGGTCGCAGGGTCGCTCGACCGGCTGCGCACCGATCACATCGATCTCTACTACTACCACCGTCCCGACGGCCTGACCCCGCTCGAGGAGACCATGGGCGCTCTCGCCGAGCTGGCGGACGAGGGCACCATCCGCGCGTACGGCATCTCGAACGTGGACGGCGACGAGCTCCGGCAGGCCGCCGCCGGCGGCGATGCCAGGCTGGCTGCCGTCCAGAACGAGTACAACCTGCTCGACCGCGCGGCCGAACAGGACGTGCTTCCGGTCGCCGAGGAGCTGGGCGTTGGATTCGTGCCCTACTTCCCGCTCGCAAGTGGGCTGCTCTCGGGGAAGTTCAGGCGCGACCAGCCGCCGCCTCCGGGGACGCGCATGTCCGACCGCTGGGCCGAGGTCGACATGTCGGTGTTCGACCGCATCGAGGCACTCGAGTCCTTCGCCGCGGAGCGCCACCACACGCTGCTCGAGCTCGCCTTCGCCGGGCTGCTCGCCCAGCCGGGCGTCGCGTCGGTGATCGCCGGGGCGATGAACCGCGAGCAGGTGGAGGGGAACGCCATGGCTGGGAGCTGGCGGCTCGCGGACGAGGACGCGGCCGAGCTCGCGCACGTCTGAGAGCGCCGTGCCGTGGGGCAGCCTCCTGGCATCCGTGACGCTGGACTACGCTCCCTCGCCGATGGCCGCGACGAGCCTCACCGTCACGCCGCTTCGCGGGGGAGCCGTTGAGCTACGCGCACTGGCGGGGGACGAGCCGGTGCTGCTGGTCTTCGCGCACCGGGACTGCCCCACCTCCGCGCTCGCCCTTCGTCACCTGGCGGATGCCCGGGCCGGCGCCGTGCGGGTGGTGGTCGTCGCCGAGGAGCCGCCCGAGGAGGCCGCCCGGCTCGCCCTCCGTGCCGGCCTTCGCGCGCACGTTCTGTCCCAGGAGCCGCCCTACCAGGCGTCACGCGAGCTCGGCGTCGAAGCTGTGCCGACCGGGATCCTGCTCGACCGCGACGGCGAGCGCGAGCGGCTCGTCGGCTGGGACCGCGGTGCCTACGCGCGCGTGCTCGGCGTCGACCTCCCCGACCTCGGCGCCGCACGCAAGCCGGGCTGCGGGTCGCGTGCCGTCGAGCCTCCGCAGGAGGGTGGGCTGGATGAGGTGGAGGACATGTACGAGCGCGGCTTCACCGACGGTTTACCGGTCGTACCGCCAACGCCCGAACGGGTCGATTCGATGCTCGCCGGCCGCGATCCCGATCTGTCGCTCGGCGCCGTGCCGCCCGCGCACGGGGAGGCGACGCTCCGGCGGGTCGCGGCCTGTGCCGTTCTGGCGGGCTGCCGGCCGGAGTACTTCCCCGTCGTCGCGGCAGCGGTGGAGGCGGCGCTCGAGCCCTCGTTCAACGCCCACGGAATCGCCGTCACCACACAGCCGGCCGGCGTCATGGTGATCGTCAACGGCCCGGCGCGCGACCGGATCGGGCTCAACTCCGGCATGGGAGCGCTCGGCCCCGGCAGCCGGGCGAACATGACCATCGGCCGGGCGCTGCGACTCGTGCTCATGCTGACCGGCGGCGCGCTCCCGGGCCGGCTCGACCGCTCGACGCTCGGGAATCCGGCCAAGCTGGGACTCTGCGTCGCCGAGGCGGAGGAGCGCAGTCCGTGGGAGCCGCTGCACGTGGAGCGAGGGCTCTCGGCCGGCGTCTCGGCGGTGACGGTGCTCGCCGCCGATGCGCCCCTCTCCGTGTCGGATCACCGGTCGCGAACGCCCGAGCAGCTCGCCGACGTGCTGGCGCAGGCGGCGGCCGCGACGTGGAGCCCCTACTGGTGGCCGATGGACGACGACTCGCTGATCGTCATCTGCCCGGAGCATGCTGACCTGTTCGCCGGGCACGGCTGGTCGAAGGCGCGCGTGCGCGAGGCGATCTTCGACGCCGCTCAGCGACCGGCCGCCCAGCTGCGGCGGGGGGAGACGACCGAGCTGGTGCTGACCAGCGCCGATGCTGCGCCCATCCGCAAGTGGACCGGCCCCGACCGGATCCTGCTCATGGTCGCGGGCGGCGAGGCCGGGCGCTACTCCGCGGTGTTCGGGCCGTGCGACGGTATGGGGACGAGAGCGATCACACGGGAGGTGCGATGGACTACGTGAGCCCGTTCGACGAGCGCGTCCGCGACTCCGAACCGCTGGCCGGCCGGGCCGCGTCGCTCGAGGGCCGGACGGTCGTCCTGCTCGACATCACGAAGGCGCGCGGGGACGAGTTCCTCGACCGGGTCGAGCGTCTGCTCCACCGCCGCGGTGCACGGACGTTCCGGATCGCGAAGGAGTCGTTCTCGCGGCCTGCGTCGCCGGAGGTGATCGAGCAGATCGCGATCCATGGCGACCTGACCGTCGAGGGCCTCGCCGACTGAGGATCGTGTGTGTCGTGCAGTGTGCACGACGCGGTGCGGCTGGAGCGGCGCGGGATCGCGACCGCTGTCGTCGGCACGGAACCGTTCGTCGACGAGGCGATCGAGCAGGCCCGCGTGCTGGGGATGCCGGACATGCGAATCGTGACGGTGCCGCACCCTGTGCAGATCCTGACCACCGCGCAGGTGCACGACCTCGCGGACATGGCGATCGACGAGGTCGAACGCCGCCTCACGGCTCCGGCGTAGGGGGCCGCCCTCCGTCGCGGCGGCGCGCGTCAGCGCTTGAGGTCGGCCACTCCTGCGCACCGTGGCACGTGATGATCGGCCAGGCTCAGGAGCAGGGCGTGCAGCTGCGCTCGCTCCGAGTCGTCGAGCGGCGCAAGGAAGTCGTTCTCGATCCGGGACGACAGCCGGCGAAGGCGGCCGAGCGCGGCGCGGCCGGCCGGCGTCATCTGGACGACGTGGCGACGGCGGTCGGCGGGGTCGCGGCGGCGCTCGACCAGGCCGGCCTCCTCGAGATCGTCGAGCATCCCCACGAGCTGGCCCTTGTCGTAGCCGAGCGCCTCGCCGATTGCGCCCTGCGTCTCGGTCGTCCCCTCGTCGAGCAGCGCCAGGATCGCATGGTGGTAGGGGTGCAGCCCCGTCCCTTCGTATGCCTCGAGCGTCTCGCTCTTTGCCGCCATGCCGAGGCGCTTGAGCAGGAAGGTCGCCGAGGAGACGAGCTCCTTGGGCAGCCGCTGCGGGGGATGCGTGGTGAGGATCTGGTTCACAACGCGAAGTGTAGCGCGAAACCGTGGTCTGTGTATACTGTTGAGAATCTCAACGGTTGTGGAGGCTGATAATGGGTCTAATCACCAATTTGCGCTCACGCTGGGTGGCACTCGCACTGATCGTCACCGCCCAGTTCATGGTCATCCTCGACGTGGCCGTCGTCAACGTCGCGCTCCCGTCGATCAAGGCCGATCTCGGCTTCGGCCAGTCCAGCCTGCAGTGGGTCGTCTCGGCGTACGCCATCGTCTTCGGCGGCACGCTCCTGCTCGGCGGCCGTCTCGCCGATCTGTTCGGCCGGCGGCGGATGTTCATCACCGGCCTCGTGCTGTTCGCCGTAACATCGCTGCTCTGCGGCCTGGCCTGGTCGGCCGGCTCCCTGGTGGCCTTCCGTGCCCTGCAGGGCCTCGCCGGCGCTCTGATGGCGCCCGCCGCCCTGTCACTGCTGATGACCACGTTTCCCGAGGGCCGCGAGCGGAACCTCGCGCTCGGCATCTACGGGGGCGCCTCCGGTAGCGGGGCCGCGGTCGGCGTGCTGCTGGGCGGGATCCTCTCGTCTTACCTGACGTGGTCATGGATCTTCTTCGTGAACGTCCCGGTTGGCGTCGTGGCAGCCGTGCTCGCGCCGATGCTGCTCGCCGAGAGCCGGCCCGACCTGGGCCACCGGCACTTCGACGTCGCCGGCGCGGCCACCGTCACCGCCGGCCTGATGCTGTTCGTCTACGCCCTCACCCGTGCAACCACGGACGGCTGGACGTCCGCCCCGACCGTGGGGCTGCTGCTTGCGGCCGCAGGCCTGATCGGCGCATTCCTGCGTATCGAGCACACGTCGCCATGGCCGCTGCTGCCGTTGCGGCTGTTCCGGCTGCCGACGCTGGCCGCCGCCAACGCGGCGATGGCCATCACCGCCTCGGTCGTGTTCTCGGAGTTCTTCGTACTGACGCTGTACCTCCAGGACGTCCTGCATTACAGCGCCGTCGAGAGCGGAGTCGCGTTCACGGGGTTCGCCGTAACGGTGACGGTCGTCTCGAACCTGGCACAGATCCCGATCGCGCGGTTCGGGGTGCGGGCGACGCTGACGGCGGGACTGACCGCATCCGCCATCTCGGTCGCCTACCTGTCCCGGCTTCCCGTGCACGGCCAGTACTTCTGGGATCTGTTTCCCGGGTTCGTGGTCGGCGGCGCGGGACTGGGCCTCGCGTTCGTCCCTGTCACCATCGCAGGGCTGGCCGGCGTCCAGCGCGCCGACGCCGGCATCGCGTCCGGCCTGATCAATACCAGCCGCCAGATCGGCGGTGCGATCGGCCTGGCGGCCGTCAGCGCCATCGCGATCACCACCGGGCACACGGGCGGAACGGCCGCCGTCGGGACGCTCGACGACGGGTTCCGCACCGGGCTCTACGCACTGCTCGGCCTGACGGTGCTCGGCATCGCCGTGTCCGCGCTGTTCGTCCGGCCGGCCGCCCCGGCCCCGGCTCCAACCGCCCGATCATCCACCGACCTGCCGGCTCTTCAGGAGGCTGCCTGATGCATACGACCGATCTCACCCGAGCTCAGCACCAGCTGATCGTCGACCAGCTGCTCAACGACCTCCACGAGCGGCGCCGGCATCTGTACCGCCTGCAGGCCGCCGGCGTGCAGCGGGCGGGCATGCGCACCCCGAAGAGCGACCTGCATGCCGTTCGCCAGCAACTGCGCGACGCGATTGGCCGGCTCGCCTGACGGGCACCTCCCCATGATCCAACGGAAGGACACCACCTGATGACGACGGAACTGACCGGCCGGGAGCATGTCGACCTCGCCGACGGGAGCAGGCTGCCGATGCTGGGCCTCGGCGTCTGGCAGATCCCCGAGGGGCGCCGGTGTGCGGACGCGGTGCGCTGGGCGATCGAGCTCGGGTACCGCCACGTCGACACGGCGCAGGCGTACGGCAACGAGGCGAGCGTGGGGGACGGTCTGCGCCAGAGCGGCGTCTCTCGCGACGACGTGTACATCACCACCAAGTTCTATCCGGCGAAGGACGACCCGGTCGCGGAGCTCGAGGGCAGCCTCCGCCGGCTGGGCGTGGATGCCGTCGACCTCTACATCATCCACTGGCCCCAGGGCGGCGCCACGTGGGCATGGCCGGGCATGCAGCGGGCGCTGGAACGCGGGCTCACCCGCTCGATCGGCGTATCCAACTTCTCGGCGGCCGAGCTGGCGGAGCTGCGCGGCGTCGCGGACGTCCAGCCCGCCGTCAACCAGATCCAGCTGAACCCGTTTCGCAACCGCCGTGGGTTGATCGAGGCATGCCGGCGTCACGGTGTCGTGCCCGAGGCCTACAGCCCGCTCGGCACCGGCCGGCACCTGTCCCACCCGGCGGTGGCGGAGATCGCCCAGCGGGTGGCAAGGACGCCGGCCCAGGTGCTTCTGCGGTGGTGCATCGACCACGACCTGCCGGTGATTCCGAAGTCGGCGCACCGGGAGCGGATCGAGGAGAACGCCCAGATCTTCGACTTCGAGCTGGGCGCAGACGACCTCGCGCGGCTGGACGCGCTGGACGAGAGCGATGGGACGGATCAGGCCCGCGAGGAGACCTGGTGGTGACCGCGGTGTAGCATCGGCTCCCGCGACGAAAGGCGAGGCGATGAGCGGCAAGGTGGTGCACTTCGAGATCCCGGTCGACGACCGCGACCGGGCGTCGGCGTTTTACAGCGGCGCGTTCGGCTGGTCGCTGAACTCGATGCCCGACATGGGGTACACGCTGGTCAGCACGGGGCCGGCCACGGACACGGGCGCACCGGCGACGCCCGGGCACATCAACGGCGGCATGCTGGAGCGGCAGGGGCCGTGGCAGCACCCGATCATCACGATCGAGGTCGACGACATGGAGTCCGCGCTGCGCACGGTTGCCGAGCACGGTGGGTCGCAGGTCCGCGAGCCGCATGACGTCGGCGGCATGGGCATCGCCGCATACGTGAGCGACACCGAAGGCAACATGATCGGCCTCTGGCAGTCGCTCTAGCCTGGGCGCACTGCGAAGCAGCCGCGCCCCTGTGGTGGAATAGCGGCAGCGCAGATTCGAGGAGGGGTGAGCATGCACCACCAGTCGCTGCACGAGGTTCGCCCGGACGCGTACAGCTACGTCTGGGACAACGCGATCGAGCCGGCGATGTCGGTCGCCTCCGGCGAGGAGGTGCTGCTGCACGTCCGCGACGCCGGCGACGAGCAGATCGCCGCCGACTCGGACGCGAGCGCGATCCTCAACCTCGACTTCGAGCACGTCAACCCCGTCTCCGGGCCGGTGGAGGTGCGCGGTGCCAGGCCGGGCGACACGCTGCAGGTCGAGATCCTCGAGTTCTCACCCCGTGGCTGGGGATGGACGGCGCTGATCCCGGGGTTCGGGCTGCTCGCAAAGGAGTTCCCGGAGCCGTGGCTGCGGATCTCGCAGGTCGACCCGGAGAGCGGCCGCGTGCGGTTCGGTGAGGGCATCACGCTCCCGTACCGGCCGTTTCCCGGCACGATCGGAGTCGCGCCGCGCGATCCGGGGCCCCACGCGATCCTGCCGCCCTCACAGTGGGGAGGGAATCTCGACATCAAGCACCTGCGCGGCGGCACGACGCTGTACCTCCCGGTCGGCGTCGAGGGCGCCCTGTTCTCGGTCGGCGACACGCACGCTGCGATGGGTGACGCGGAGGTGTGCGGAACCGCGGTCGAGACCGCCATGGACATCACCGTTCGCCTCACTGTGCGCACGGACATGGCGATCACGGCGCCGCAGTACCGCATGCCGGCCGGTGCGCTCGCCGAAACCGAGACCAGTGCGTACCACGTATGCACCGGCGTGGCCCCGGATCTGATGGACGCGAGCACGCAGGCCGTGCGCGCGATGATCGACCACCTCGGGGCCCGCTATGGCATGGACCGCCAGGAGGCGTATGCGCTCTGCTCGGTTGCGTGCGACCTGCGGATCCACGAGCTGGTGGACGCGCCCAACTGGGTGGTCGGCGCGTTCTTTCCGGAAGACATCGTCGAAGGGAGAGAGTGATGGCGACCGAGCCGGCGGGGCAGCCGGCGCTTCGGCGCGAGCTGCGGTTCTGGGAGACGATCGCGCTGTCGATCGGCATCATGGCGCCGACGGCCGCGATGGCGCTGAACGGCGTCGGCGTGGCCGCGAACGTCGGGCGCGCCGTGCCGCTTGCGATGATCATCGCGACCGCCGGAGTGTTCCTGGTGTCGTTCGCGTTCATCCGCCTGTCGCGGCACTTCGCGCATGCGGGATCGGTCTACGCGTTCAGCGGCGCGACGCTCGGGCCGCGCGCGGGGTTCTTCTCCGGCTGGGCGCTTCTGGGCACATATCTGTCGTTCACGGTCGCGTCCACCTGCGAGATCGGCCTGTTCTTCCCGGCGTTCCTGAACGGCGCCGGCATCTGGAGCGGCACGGAATGGTTCTGGATCGCCCTGGCCGCGGCCGTGGCGGTCTGGGTGATCGCCTACGGCGACATCAAGGTGACGACCCGGGTCCTGCTCTCGATCGAGGCCGTCTCGGTGATGCTGATCGCGATCCTGATGGTGGTCATCTTCCTGAAGCTCGCGGGAATCGGCACGGCGCCGCCTCACGCCGGGTATTCGAGTGACGTCTTCTCGCTCCCCAGCGGGGCCGACCGCTCGGCGCTCGGCCTCGGCATCGTGCTGGCGTTCCTCTCGTTCGGCGGGTTCGAGGGAGCCGCGGCGCTCGGCGAGGAGACCAACGAGCCGCGTCGCGAGGTGCCGCGCGCGATCCGCAACGCCGTGATCGCGGCGGGCGTCTTCTACACCCTGTGCTTCCTCGCGCAGAGCTGGGGGTTCGGCACGGATGCGGCAGGCGTGTCCGCGTTCGCGGGCGCCGGCTCGCCGCTTGGCGATCTCGCGACGAGCTACGTCGGCCACTGGATGAGCAACCTGATCAACCTCGGGGCGGCGGTCAGCGCGTTCGCGAGCGCGCTCGGCGCCGCCACCGGCGCGTCGCGGATCCTCTACGCCATGGGCCGTGACGGGTTCGGGACACGCCGGCTGGGGGAGTCGTCGCCGCGAACGGGCGCCCCGGCCTTCGCGCTCTGCACCGTGATGACGATCGCTCTGGTCTGGATCGTCGCCCAGCGCATCCACGGCGTGAACGTGATCAACGCGTTCTTCTATCCCGGGACGATCGGCGTGCTGAGCATGATCGTCGCGTACGTCGTGACCAACGCGGGCGCCTTCAAGCTGTTCGTGCTCGACCGCGGCGAGCGGCGCTGGGAGCTGATCGTGCCGCCGCTGGCGATCCTATTCCTCGTCTACGTGTTCTGGCGCAACGCCAGCGGCGTGCCGTGGCCGTACGACCGGTTCCCGTGGCTGGTCGGGGCATGGGCTGCGATCGGCCTTGCGATCGTCCTGGCCGTGCCCGGCCTCGCGAACCGGATCGGGACGTCGATGTCGCGGCTCGAGGACGGGAGCACGGCCGGAGACTGACGGCCTCCGCCGATCAGCCGACGATGATCTTGCCGCTGTGAGCGGCCAGCGAGTAGCCCGACCGGCGAACGGTGAGCTGCTGTGCGCTCGACGTGGTGTTCACGACCACCGTCCCGTTCGTGTACCGCCGGACGAGCACGCCGTCATGGTCGTGCATCCGGTCGGCGGGCTTGCCGAGCTTCGCCGCGGTGTCGAAGAAGTCCCACCACTTGCCGGCCTGCGAGTCGGAGCCCACGCTGATGCGGTCGCGCTTGCCGGCGCCGGCGAGGAACAGGGTGTACCCGTAGAGCGCGCCCTGCTCGGTGTCGAACTTCGCGAAGCAGAAGCACTTGCTGTGCCGGAGCACCCACAGCGAGCGGGTCGCCTGCGTCCGTCCGAACATCTCGTACGCGACGCGGAACTTCGGGTATGTCGAGGTGATCAGGTTGTTCGCCACGACGTGGAAGTGCGAGGACGCCTTCTCCAGGTAGTTGGCCTCGGCGGTCGTCTGCTTCACCCACCACGCCTCGCTCACGTCGGGCTTCGGCGTCGCCCGCTGGTAGCCGTCGATGCCCATCGCGTCGACGAAGCAGAACGACGGGGCGCCCTTGCAGGCGTCGAGCACGTGCGCACGCCAGCCCTTGCTCCCCGGGCTCATCACGTAGTAGCCGTTGGCCGCGTCGCGAACGCGGGCGCCGCTCGCCGAGTGGAGGTACCAGCTCTCGGGCAGCGTGCCGTCGAGCGAGCGCGTGCCCTTGGTGTAGATGCCGGTGTGGTTCGCGGCGTAGCCCTTCCTCAGCATCGATGCCTGGATGCTGATCGTGGGGAAGTGGCTGTCCACGAACGACGGCGAAGGCGCGGCCGCCGGGTGGATGTGGAGCGGTGCGTAGAGCTGCCTGAGCACACTGGCCTGGGCGGCGGTCCCGCCGAGCAGCGTTGCCATGAGAGCGGACATGATGATCACTCGTCGGCGCATGAGTCGTCTCCTCGTTACAGCGACCGTGTGGTCACGAAGATGGATCCGCTACGCGGCGGGACGCCGCGTGCGACCCGTTCGTAGACCCGGCTCCGATATCGGCCGCGTCCCGGGTCCCGTACTCCCCCGTCCGAGTGAGGAACACAGAATGCAAACATCTCCGCCGCGAATGGGCGGCTTCGCCGGAGCACCGGGTGGGTATGCGCGGGGCATGGCCACCGCCGTGCGCCGTACGCCGTCAGGCCCTCCGCCGCTCGACCGGCTGATCGCCGCGGGGCGGCCGCTCGGCGACGGGCGTATCGAGGTCGAGCTCGAGGGACGGCGGCTGCGCCTCAGCAACCTCGGCAAGGTGCTGTGGCCGGCGACCGGGACGACCAAGCGCGACCTGATCGACTACATGCTTCGCGTGTCGCCCGCCCTGCTACCGCACATCCGCGGGCGCCCGCTCACGCTCAAGCGGTATCCCGACGGCGTCGACGGAGTGAAGTTCTTCGAGAAGCGCTGCCCGGCGCACCGCCCGGACTGGGTGCAGACGGAGCCGATCTGGTCGGACCGGCACGGGGGGATGGTCGACTACTGCGTCGTCGCCGACCTGCCCGCGCTCGTGTGGCTGGCCAACCTGGCGTCCATCGAGCTGCACGTCGACCTGCACGTGGCCGGTGCGTTCGACCATCCGACGGTGCTGGTCTTCGATCTGGATCCCGGGCCGGGCACGGGGACCGCGGACTGCTGCCGCGTCGCCCAGCTGCTGCGCGCGACCCTCGACCGCCTCGCGCTCGGCAGCCTCGCCAAGACCAGCGGGTCGAAGGGCCTCCAGGTGTACGTCCCGCTCAACGACGGCAGGGCGACGTTCGAGCAGACGAAGGCGTTCGCGCGCACGCTCGCCCAGCTGTTCGAGCGCGAGGCGCCGGAGCTCGTCGTCTGGCGCATGACGAAGGCGCTGCGTCCCGGCAAGGTGCTGATCGACTGGTCGCAGAACGACGCGTACAAGAGCACCATCTGCGCCTACTCCACGCGCGCGAAGCAGCTCCCTACCGTCTCGACACCGGTGACGTGGGACGAGGTCGACCGCTGTGCCGAGGCGGGAGACCCCGCCGAGCTGACGTTCACCACCGACGACGTGCTGCGCCGCGTGGCCGACCTCGGCGACCTGTTCGCGGCGGCGGCGACGACCGTCCAGTCGCTGCCCGGCTGACCGGCGCCGAGGGGGAGGACGGGCGCCCGGTGAAAAAAAACTGCCTGGCACCTTTTTTTCACCGGCCGGCGGCGGCGCAGCCCGGGGGCTCACCTCCGGCCCGGCGCGATCGGCGAGAATGGCGCCATGGGCGCACGTGACGAACCGGTCGTCGTTCACCTCGTCGACGGCACCTACGAGCTGTTCCGCCACTTCTTCGGCGCGCGAAAGGGCCGTCCGCGGCACCCGCAGACCGCGGCCGTCCGCGGCGTGCTCCGCACGCTGCTGTCCATGCTCGAGGACGGCGCGACGCACGTCGGCGTGGCGACCGACCACGTCATCGAGTCGTTCCGAAACGACCTCTGGCCCGGCTACAAGACCGGCGCCGGCATCGACCCGATGCTCAAGGCGCAGTTCCTGCCGCTCGAGGAATCGCTGGCCGCGATCGGCGTCGCCGTGTGGCCGATGGTCGAGCTCGAGGCCGACGACGCGCTTGCCAGCGCGGCGCATCGCGCCGCCGCCGAGCGTCGCGTCCACAAGGTCTGCATCTGGACGCCCGACAAGGATCTCGCCCAGTGCGTCGCGGGCGATCGCGTCGTGCAGGTCGACCGGCGGACGTCCACCGTGCGGGACGAGCCCGTGGTGCTCGAGCGGTTCGGCGTCGCGCCGCCGCTGATCCCCGATTACCTGGCGCTGGTCGGCGACTCGGCCGATGGCTACCCGGGCATTCCCGGCATCGGCGCGGTCGGCGCCGCGTCCCTGATCCGCCGGCACGGGCCGCTCGAGCGGTTCCCCGCGACGGTGCTCGGGCAGAACCGCGACCTCGCGCTGCTGTTCAAGGATCTGGCCACGCTCCGCACGACCGCACCGGTGTTCGCGGACGTGGAAGAGCTGCGCTGGGCCGGGCCGCCCGGCCCCCTCGACGGGCTCGAGGAGGGCATCGTCGACGAGGATTTTCGCCGCCGGGTGGCGGCGCTGGCAGCGGTTCGCGCGGTCTGACCGGCTGCCCCGCCGCAGGCTCCTGTGTGCGTGCGTGCTTGACTCGGCCGAGTCACCCGGTAGAGTGCTCTCCCCATTGGACTGACTGTTCAGTCAGTCAGGAAACGGAGGGTAGATGCATCCGAAGGAACGGCGCTCCGGCGCCACGCGGCGCGATTTCCTCGTGCGGTCCGGCGGCGCGGCGTTCGCGCTGAGCGGGGCGGGCAGCATCCTGGCCGCCTGCAGCAACAGCACGTCCAGCGGCACCGGTGCCACGAACTCGAGCGGACAGACGCTCGGGCCGCTGGGGCTGCCGCTTGCGCGGCCGGCCACCCCGGTGACGCTCCCTCGCTACGAGGACCCGATCGCCTCGGGAATGCAGCCCGAGACCGGCGGCGACTTCGTCATCTACAACTATCCCGACTACATCGACCCCGCCGTGCTCAAGGAGTTCGGCAGGAAATACAACGTGACGTGCAAGGTGACGCCGTTTGACGACATCAACAGCGGCATCACCAAGCTGGCCGCGGGCACCATCACGCCGGACGTCACGGAGATGACCCCGGACAACATGGCGCGGGTCGTGGCGGCGAAGCTGATCAAGCCGCTCAACCTCGATTACATCCCGAACCTGAAGAAGAACGCCTGGCCGCAGTTCGTCAGCCCGTTCTACGACCGGGAGGCGCGCTACAGCGTCCCGTACACCGTCTATACGACCGGGATCTACTGGCGCGCCGACCATGTCAAGGAGGACATCGCGTCGATGTCCAACCCGTGGGACATCTTCTGGCAGGCGCAGGCCTACAAGGGGAAGACGGCGCTGCTCTCGGAGGTTCGCGAGTCGATCGCCCTGGCGATGCTGCACAGCGGCGACACCGACATCAACACCGAGGACCCCGCGAAGATCAACAAGGCGGTCAGCGACCTGCAGCAGCTGTACGGCATCTGCAACGTCAAGGTCGGCGACCTTCAGTACACGCGCATCCCCGAGGGCAAGGACTGGCTGAACCAGGGCTGGTCGGGCGACGCAGTCACCGGGTACCTGTTCTACGCGCCGGACAAGGCCTCCAAGGAGGCGCTTCGCTACTGGCACGCGCCCACCGGCAAGGGGCCGATCGGAAACGACTGCTGGTGCGTCTGCTCGTCGTCCAAGAAGCCGGTGCTCGCGCACCTGTTCCTCAACTTCCTGCTCGACAACGGCATCGCCTACAAGAACTTCACGGAGTTCAACGGATATCAACCGCCGCTGAACGAGATCGACCCGAACGACCTGATCACGAAGGGGCTGATTCCCGACACGCTGTCCTCGGCTGTCGTCACCGCGGAGGACGCCGGCCCGACGTCGCTCCAGGAGATGACGCTCACCACACAGGGCCAGGCGCTGTGGCAGAACGGCTACTCGCAGTTCCTCTCGGGCGCATAGCGCGGATCCGGCGTGGCTGCACCAGACCGACTCGACATGCGGGCGCACGCCGAGCCGCGGGAGGAGTGGGATCCCCAGCCCACCCTCACCGGTGCGGAGTACTCCTCGTCGGAGGTGTTCGCGCTCGAGTGTGAGCGGCTGTTCCACGGCACGTGGTTCTGCGCTGCGCGCACCGACGCGCTGAGGGGGCCGCGTGCGTTCACGGTCGTCGACGTCGCGGGCGAGAGCGTCATCCTGCTGCGCGACGAGGAGGGAGGCGTGCGGGCGTTCTTCAACGTCTGCCGCCATCGCGGCGCCCGGCTGTGCGACGGGCTGGGGCGCCTGCCGCGGGCGATCCGGTGCCCGTATCACGCGTGGTCGTACGGGCTGGACGGCCGGTTGCTCGGCACGCCGAACGTCTCGGAGGACGAGCGGCTGCCGCGCGAGCGGCTGGGGCTGGTCCCCGTGGCCCTCGAGGAGTGGGACGGGTTCCTGTGGGTGAACGTCTCCGGGACGGCCGCGCCGCTCCGCGACCAGTTCCTGCGGTACGGAAGCGACGACCCCGACCAGTGGGCGCGCTACGGGCTGGGCGAGCTCGTGGCGGGCGCGCGGCGCGAGTACGAGGTCGCGGCCAACTGGAAGATCATCGTCGAGAACTACAACGAGTGCCTGCACTGCCCGACCGTGCACCCGTCGCTGGTTCCCGTCGTGCCGCTCTACAGGTTCGGCGAGGTCGAGGAGGCGCCCGGCGAGGGAGGAAGCGGCAACCGGCTCGCGGAGGGGCTCACGTCGTTCAGCCCGACGGGACGCAGCTCGCTGCCCACGCTGACGGGTCTGACCGACGAGGACGCGAACACCTTCTACGGCGTCACGCTGCTCCCGAACCTGATCATCAACTACCACTCCGACAACGTGTCGACGTTTCATCTGTTCCCGCTGGCCGCGAACCGGACGCGGGTCGTGTGCGACTATCTGTTCCGCCCTGAAACGGTCGCGGCGGAGGGCTTCGACCCGTCCGAGGTGGTCGACTTTCGCCACGAGCTGGCGCTCGAGGACTGGGGGGTCTGCGAGCGAGCGCAGCAGGGCGTCGGATCGGTGGCGTTCGCGGCGGGCGGCCTGCTGCCCTACGCCGACCGGTTCGTCCACGCGTTCCACGAGCAGTACCGCGACATGCGGGGTGCGCCGGAAGGCTGAGCTCGAGTGGTATGGACCACCTCGGCGATGGTGTGCGAACCCGTACGCGGGGTTCATGGCGGACGGCGACACCGCCGATAGGCTGAATGTGATGGGGCAGGCAGCAACCCGTGGCGGGCGGCGGTTGGCACTCGGGATGTGCGCCGCGCTGCTGGTGACGGGGACGCCCGCGGCGGGCGCATCGGGCGCGGGCACGATCGGATCGGCGGGCCGGGCGGCGCCGCCCGCGGCGTACCGGCTGCACGGCGGCGGCACCGCGCCGGCCGCGCGTGTGCTCGTCCCTTCATCGGACTACCGCCGGGCGCTCTGGGAGCCGGCGTCGACGGCGAACTACTCCCAGAGCGATCGCGGCGTGGGGGACATCCGGAAGCTGGTCATCCATGTCGCCGAGGGCGGGTTCTCCTCGACGTACCAGTGGTTCAAGAATCCGCGGGCCCAGGCGAGCGCCCACTACGTCGTCTCGGCGACCGGCGAGGTGGCGCAGATGGTGCCGGAGCGCGACATCGCCTGGCATGCCGGCAACTGGGACCTCAACGTGCAGTCGATCGGCATCGAGCACGCGGGCTACACCAACCGCACGCACTTCCCGGACGTCGAGTACCGCGCCAGCGCGCGGCTGGCGGGATCGGTCGCCGCCCGGTACCTGATCCCTCCCGACCGACGCCACGTGATCGGCCACAGCGAGGTGCCGGACCCCTTCCATCGCGGCCAGTTCGGGGGCGCGGACCACCACACGGATCCGGGCAGAACGTGGAACTGGCCGCGGTACATGGCATATCTGCGGCTGGCCTCCGCACAGACGTGGAGCTCGGTGGTGGACGACGCCGACCCAGGCGTGGCACACGGCGCCGCATGGACGACGGCGGCGGGCGACTCGTCGCTCGCGGGCGGGTACCTGCGGACGTCGTCGCACCGGGCCGACCCGGTGACCTACACGGTGGGGCTGCCCCACGACGACACGTATGACGTGTTCGTCCGCTGGCCCTGCACCGCGGCTCGCGCGACGGGCGTGCGGGTGACCGTCCGCACGGCCCAGGGGGCTGTCCGAAAGACGGTCTCCCAGAAGCACTGCCGCACGTGGCGCTACGTCGGCAGCTGGCCGATGGCGGCGGGCCGGGCGCCTCGCGTCGAGGTGGGGTCGCACAGCGGCAACGGCGCGGCGGTGACGGCGGACGGGGTGAGGTTCGACGAGGCGACGGATCCGGTCGCGCCCGCGGCGGTGCAGGCGTCCGCGACGGCCGCTGTCGACAGGCTGTCGGTCACGTGGCCGGCGTCCCACGACACCATGGGCGTCGGCGCCTACCAGCTCTGGGTCGACGGCGAGCGCGTCTACGAGGGCGCCGGCCGCGCGGCCACGGTTCCCGAGCCGTGCGGCACGACCCACACCGTGTCGGTGCGGGCGGTCGACCTGGCCGGGAACCGGTCCGGGCGCGACCCGACGACCGCGGCGACCGACGCCTGCCCGAACCCGGTCGGCAACCTCCAGACGGCGGCGGCCACCCAGACGAGCGTGACGCTCGCATGGCAGAACGGCGGCGGCACGGTGTCCGGGTACCTGGTGTACTTCACCGGCGGCGCGCTGATCGCGCAGACCGCGAGCCCCGGGTACACCGTCCTGAACCTCACATGCGGCACCGGCTACCGCTTCTCGGTGCGCGCGACGGATGCGGCAGGCGATCGTTCGGCGCGATCCGTCGTGGACGTCGCGACCGCACCCTGTTAGCCGAGCAGGCAAACTCCCCGAGCGTGGGCCTGGGCCTCGCGTTGCGGGGTGTCGCACCTCGGCCGCCGCCACACGGGTGCGACGGCAGCTGCGGCGCTTCAGGCGGCGGTGCGCACGCGCGACGGCGCCTGAAGCGCCGCGTCGAGCACCGCTCGCATCCACGCCGATCGCGTGGGCAGCACCCAGACGGCGCCGTCTCCGATCGCAACGCGGTCGGCGCGTCCCGCGGCGACCAGTTCCAGCAGCCGCATCTCGGCGGCCGCCGCGTCGGCGGGGTCGTTCGACCCGGCCAGGAGCATCGCCGCCTCCTGGGTGGTCACGCCCTCCGGAAACGCGGCCAGCAACTCGGCGAGGTCGTCCGGCACCGCCCGCCGCTCGATCGACGGGTCGAGGTTGGCGATGAGGACGTCGTAGGCCTCCACAGGCTGGAATCCGCCCGCGGTCAACCGCATGCCGTCTCGCTCGAAGATCACCGACGGTGCCGTGTAGCGCACCGACCCGTCGCTGACGGCAGTCTTACCCTGCAGCTCCGCCGGTGAGCCGGCCGCGCGCCGGGCCTCCGCCCGGTCGCGCTCGTACGCGGCGGTCACCTCGGCGCTGTCGAGCATCGCGCGGACGTCAGGCGCGTCCAGCGCGGTGGCCGCGGCGACGACCCGCGCGACCTGGGCGTCGTCGTCCAGCAGCATCGGCGTGGTGAACTGCGCAAGCTGCAGCGCCCGAAGGGCGCGCCACTCGCTGCCGGGGTCGGCCATCCGTGCGGCCGCAATCGCCCGGCAGGCGCGTGCGGTTGCGGCTACACGGCTCTTCGGCTGCGGTGAGAACGGCATCCCGTACCGGCGGAAGGAGACCGCGCTGTGCGCCTGGCGAAGCGGCGTGAACCCGCGCTCGGCGTACTGCCGCGCGTCCTCGGCGAGCCCGATCAGGACGAGTCGCCAGTCGAGCTGGTCGCCGTAGCGCCAGCGCACGACGCGAAGCGCCGGGACGGCCGAGTAGCCCCAGGGGCATCCGGGGTCGGTGTGGAGCGTCGCTGCGATGTGGCCGGTGGTCTGCACGGTGATTGATTGATCAACTAGGGTGGTGCCACCGTGGGCATACCCAGCCTCCCCGCGCTCAATCGCACATCGGTCGCTACCGTCCCGTGACCGTGACGGCAGATCATCACCACACACCGCTCGGCGTTCCCCTCTCGGTACTCGACGTCGTGCCGGTGACGGCGGCCGATACCGCGGCCGAGGCGCTCGCCCGCGCCGGGCGCCTCGCCCGGCTGGTCGACGAGCTCGGCTTCGTGCGGCTCTGGTATGCCGAGCACCACAACATGCCCGGTATCGGCAGCACCACGCCGGAGGTGCTGACCGCCCACGCCGCGGCGATCACCGACCGGATCCGCGTCGGGTCGGGCGGCGTGATGCTGCCGAACCACTCGCCGCTGACCGTGGCCGAGCGCTATGCGACGCTCGAGGCGCTGCACCCGGGCCGCATCGACCTCGGGGTCGGCCGTGCGCCGGGCACCGACATGCGAACGGCCCGAGCGCTGCGCCGTTCGCTCGACACGGGTGAGGATCTCGACGCCCAGCTGGCCGAGCTGTTCGGATACCTGACCGGCTTCCCGCCCGGCCATCCGCTCGAGGGGATGGTGGCGTACCCGCGGCCTCAGTCTATGCCGCAGGTGGTCGTGCTCGGGTCGAGCGACTACGGCGCACGCCTGGCCGCGGAGCTCGGCCTGCCCTACGCGTTCGCCCATCACTTCAGCTCGCAGTACTCCCTGCCGGCGATGCACCTCTACCGCGACGGGTACCGCCCGTCGACGGCACACCCGGCTCCGCACGCCATCCTCACGGTCACCGTCGTCTGCGCGGACACCGACGAGCAGGCGCATGAGCTGGCATCGGCGTGGGCGCTCTCGTTCGTGCGGCTGCGCACGGGGCACGCGCCGCGGCCGTTTCCGACGCACGAGGAGGTCGCGTCGCACGAGTGGACTGCGGGCGAGCGCGAACTGGCGGACGCCGTGCTCAGCGCGCAGGCCGTCGGCGCTCCCCGTACCGTGCTGGACCGGCTGCGACGCCTGGTCCACGCCACCGGCGCCGACGAGGTGATGGTCACGACGCCGGTCACCGACGAGGAGGCGCGGCAGGCGTCGTTCCGGGCGCTGGCAGCGCTGGCCGCCCCGGCCGCGAGCTAGGGCGCCGTCTCCGACTCCGGCTGCCACTCCCACCCGGAGATCTCGGGCGGGTCCTCGCCGTGCTCCCGGGCGTATGCCCGCGCACGCAGCCGCGCGTCCACCATCTCCTGGCGCAGCCAGCCGGAGGCATCCGCCAGCCCCGGCGTCCGGTCGATCACGTCCATGACAAGGTGGTAGCGGTCGAGGTCGTTCAGCATGACCATGTCGAACGGCGTCGTGGTGGTGCCCTCCTCCTTGTACCCGCGCGCGTGCAGGTTCGCGTGGTTCGTGCGACGGTAGGTGAGCCGGTGGATCAGCCACGGATAGCCGTGGAACGCGAAGATGATCGGCCGGTCGGTCGTGAACAGTGCGTCGAACTCGTGCTCGGACAACCCGTGCGGGTGCTCCTCCTGCGGTTGCAGGCGCATGAGGTCGACCACGTTGATGACGCGCACCTTCAGGTCGGGCAGATGCGTGCGGAGGATGGAGGCCGCGGACAGCGTCTCGAGCGTCGGGACGTCACCGCAGCAGGCGAGCACCACGTCCGGGTGGCCGCCGCCGTCGCTCGACGCCCACTCCCAGATGCCGATTCCGCGCGTGCAGTGCAGCACCGCCTCGTCGATCGACAGGAACTGGAGCGCAGGCTGCTTCCCGGCCACGATCACGTTGATGTAGTGGCGGCTGCGAAGGCAGTGGTCGGCGACCGACAGCAGGCAGTTGGCGTCGGGCGGGAGGTACACCCGGATGATCTCGGCCTTCTTGTTGACCACGTGGTCGATGAAGCCCGGGTCCTGGTGTGAGAACCCGTTGTGGTCCTGGCGCCACACATGCGAGCTGAGCAGATAGTTGAGCGACGGCAGCGGCCGGCGCCACGAGATTCCGCGCGTGACCTTCAGCCACTTGGCGTGCTGGTTGACCATCGAGTCGACGATGTGGATGAACGCCTCGTAGCAGTTGAAGATGCCGTGCCGCCCGGTCAGCAGATAGCCCTCGAGCCAGCCCTGGCACTGGTGCTCGGACAGCATCTCGACGACGCGTCCGGCAGGCGCCAGGTGCTCGTCGGTCGGCTCGATCTCGGCGTCCCACTGCTTGTCGGTGACGTCGTAGACGTCGGAGAGCCGGTTCGACGCCGTCTCGTCGGGCCCGAAGATGCGGAACGTCCGCGGATTCGCGCGCACCACCTCCCGCAGCCAGCCGCCCAGCACGCGGGTCGCCTCGGCGGTCGTCGACCCCCGGGCCGGCACATCGACGGCGGCGTGGCGGAAGTCGGGCAGATCGAGGTCGACGAGCGCAGCGCCGCCGTTGGTCTTCGGGTTCGCGCTCATACGCCGGTCGCCCTCGGGCGCCAGCGACGTCAGCTCCGCGAGCGGGGCGCCGTCCTCGCCGAACAGCTCCTGCGGCCGGTAGCTCCGCAGCCAGGCCTCCAGCGCGTCGCGGTGCGCCTCGTTCGTGCGCACTTCGGCCAGCGGCACCTGGTGGGAGCGCCACGTGCCCTCGACCTGGACGCCGTCCACCTCGCGCGGCCCGGTCCATCCCTTCGGCGTGCGGAACACGATCACGGGCCATCGCGGGCGGCTCGTCGCCGCCCGGCAGTCGTCGATCCGGTCGAGCGCCTCATCCAGCAGCCGTGCGAACCGGTCGTGGGCGGTCAGATGGTCATCGTCGATGCCGGCCGAGAACACCATCGGCTCGTGGCCGTAGCCGCGCATCAGGTCGGCCAACTCCTCGTCGCCGATCCGCGCGAGCACCGTCGGATTGGCGATCTTGTAGCCGTTCAGATGCAGGATCGGCAGGACGGCTCCGTCGCGCCCCGGATCGAGGAACTTGTTCGAGTGCCAGCTGGTTGCGAGCGGCCCGGTCTCGGCCTCGCCGTCGCCGACAACGCAGGCGACCAGCAGGCCGGGGTTGTCGAACGCGGCCCCGTAGGCGTGCGACAGCGAGTAGCCCAGCTCACCGCCCTCGTGCAGCGAGCCGGGCGTCTCGGGGGCAGCGTGGCTGGGGATCCCGCCCGGGAACGAGAACTGCCTGAACAGACGGCGGAGCCCCTGCTCGTCGCGGCTGACGTGCGGGTAGAGCTGGGAGTATGTGCCTTCCAGATACGCCTGCGCGACGACGGCGGGACCGCCGTGGCCGGGGCCGGTCACGAAGATCGTGTCCATGTCGCGTGCGCGGATGGCCCGGTTGAGATGCGTGTAGAGGAAGTTCAGCCCGGGCGTGGTGCCCCAGTGCCCGAGCAGCCGCGGTTTGACGTGGTCCGCCTCGAGCGGCTGTCGCAGCAGCGGGTTGTCGAGGAGGTAGATCTGGCCGACGGACAGGTAGTTGGATGCGCGCCAGTAGGCGTCGAGGCGGCGGAGGTCATCGCTGTCCATGCAAGGATGCCTTTCCAGTGAGGGTGTTGACCGTAAACGCGGGCTCGACCAGTATGAAGCTCCACCTCGTGGACGGGGGTGAGGCCGAAACCGTCCAGGACTTCGTGGCGGCGGATGCCGTCGGCCACCGGGTGGTGCACGGCGGCTCGCGCTACACGGCCCCCGCGCTGGTCACGGAGGACGTCGAGCGCGAGATCGAGCGCATGACCGTGCTGGCACCGTTGCAGAACGCGGCGACGCTCCGTGGCATCCGGGCGGCGCGGGCCGCGCTGCCGGCCGTCCCGCAGGTGGCCGTATTCGACACCGGCTTCCACGCGACCATCCCGGACGCGGCTGCCACCTACGCGATCCCGGCGCTCTGGCGAGAGCGATTCGGGATCCGCCGGTTCGGCTTCCACGGGATCAACGTCCAGTGGGTCGCGTCACGCGTGCCCGCGGCGCGGCTGGTCGTCTGCCATCTCGGCGGCGGCTGCTCGGTGACCGCGGTCAGCAACGGCCGCTCGGTCGACACGACGATGGGATTCACTCCGCTGGAGGGGTTGCCCATGGCAACGCGCTCGGGCTCGGTGGATCCCGGGGCGATCGTCTACCTGCTGCGCGAGGGGCGTGTCACGCTTGACCAGCTCGAGCACGCCCTCGAGCACGAGTCGGGCATCGCGGGCCTCTCAGGCACGGCCGATGGGGATATCCGCAGCGCCAGCCCGCTCGCGGTCGACGTCTTCGTGCACCGCGTCGCGGCCGCCGTCGCCGCGATGGCTGCGTCGTGCGGCGGGCTCGACCGGCTCGCGTTCACTGGCGGCATCGGCGAACGCGCGGACGGTGTTCGTGAGCGGATCGTCGAGCGCGTGCGGTTCCTGGGCGCGTTCGACGTGGCGGTCGTGCCCGCACGCGAGGAGCTGATGATCGCCGCGGAGACGCGCCGGCTGCTCGGCTCAGCGGCGTAGGGCTCAGCGCGCGGTGCTTCCGCGCCCCGTCCAGGGGCCGCACGTCCAGCGGCGTGCTCCGAGCGGCCGCACCACGAGGAAGAACACGAGCGGCACGAGCAGCCACAGCGCGCGTCCGTGGCTGGCAATGACTGCGACCAGGGCGAGCGGCACGAGGATCAGCGGCCACGGGGCTGACCGAATCGTGCGCCGCTGATCGTGCCGCTCCGGCGTCGCGTCGGGCAGGTCGGCGAGCAGGCGGTCGAGCTCGGCGTAGGAGACCGCCGCGAAGCAGGCTGACAGCCGCGTCTCCAGCTCTGCGTCGTCCAGGCGTCCTGCGAGATGCTCGTGGCGAAGGATCTCGGCGACGGCGTCGCGCTCGGCATCGCCAGCGCGGAGGCTGCGGTCGCGTGGACCGGTGTGTCTGCTGTAGGACATGCGGCTCCATTCGTGGCTAATCGATTGCATACGAATGTGTAGCACACTAACGATCTAGTCGCCAGGGCCGGCATTCGCCACCAGGCGATCGAGCAGCTCCTCGAGCTGCTGAAGCTGCTCGTCCGTCAGCCCGGCGCGCAGCCTGCGATCGAATGCGACGACGGCCCGGCGCATGCGTCCGTGCGCCTCCGCGCCCGCGTCCGTGATCTCGACTCGGACGGCCCTGCGATCGCTCTCCGCGCGGTGCCGCACCACCCAACCCATCCGCTCCAGGTTGTCGATGTGGCGGGTGAGCGTGGGGCCGACGATGCCGAGGGAGCCGGCCAGCTCGCGCTGCGTGCGCCAGCGCGCCTGGCGCAGGGAGGTGAGGATCAGCCAGGCGGGCACCGAGCCGCCCTCCGACGCGAGGCTGGCATTGAACGCAGCGCCGACGCGCTTGGCCGCCTGCGCGAGCGTGCGCCCGACGGGCTCCCGGCGTCCGCTCACCGCCTGCGGCCCGTGCGCTGCGGACGGGGCGGGGCGCCCGTTGCGAGACACGCGCTGATCACGAGCGGAGTCTAGGTATGCCGCCGGGTGACGGCATCACTGTGGTGTGAATCCTGCGATCAGGTCGGCGGCTACGGCGGGGACGTCCAGCTGCGGGCAGTGGCCGACGCCGTCGAGCTCCACCCAGTCGGCATTGGGCAGCCATTCCTCGCGGTAGCGAACGGCGGCGCCCGGCCACCGAAGAACCCGGTCGCGAAGGCCCCAGACGATCCGCACGGGGCACTCGATGGCGGCCGCCTCCAGCTCCCAGGGAAGCGTCAGGGCGGCCTCGGTCAACCGATCGACGCCGGAGCATGCCGCCACACCCAGGAGCAGGTGGGCGACCAGCGCCGCCGGCAGCTCGTCACCGTGCTCGCAGATCAGCTCGGTTGCGCGCCGCCGGCCTTCCGGCGTGGCGACGAGCCGGTCGAGGTGCGGCAGCGCAGCCCGTGCCTGCTGCTGCATGGCCGGGAACGAGCGGAGCATGTCGGCGGCGGCGCGGCTGCCCGGTCGCCATCCGCCGGCGGGCGCGAACGCCACGACGGAGCGGGCGCGCCCCCGGGCGGCCAGCCGAAGGGCGATGTGGCCACCGAGCGAGTTTCCCACGAGGTGGGCGGTCTCGAAGCCTGCGGCGTCCATCGCACGCTCGACCGCGTCGGCCATCGTCTCTTCGGTCAGCCGTGCGGGCAGCGAGGGGCCGCCCGCATGGCCGGGGAGCGTCGGAGCAAGCACGTCGTGCCGGCTCTCGAGCGAGGCCAGCACGAGCTCCCACGTGCGCCACGTATCCGTGAACCCGTGTACGCACACGAGCGGGGCGCCATGGCCGCCTCCGTGCAGCGGAGTGAAGGCGGAGAACGGCGCAGGGACCGCGAGCACGCCGGGTTTCCGCAGCACTCCCGAACCCTACGCCAGTGGCGCTTCTACCATGCCCCGATGCTGCTTCGCGAGGTCGTCGAGACGTCCGCCGCGGTTGCCGCGACCCGCTCGCGCACGGCGAAGATCGAACGCATCGCCGGCTGCCTCGCACGCATGGAGCGGTACGAGGTGCCGGTCGGAGCGGCGTTCCTGGCCGGCGAGCCGCGCCAGCGCCGGCTCGGCATCGGCTGGGCGTCCCTGCGCGAGGTGCCGGCCCCGGCTCCGGAGCCGTCGCTGACGCTCGCCGCGGTGCACGCGGCGTTCGAGCTGCTGGCCGGGCTCACCGGGTCGGGGTCCCAGGCGGAGCGCGCGCGGCTGGTGCAGGAGCTGTTCCGGGAGGCGACCGCCGACGAGCAGCGGTTCCTCCGCGGCCTGGTCGTCGGCGACCTGCGGCAGGGGGCCCTGCGATCCATCGTCATGGATGCCGTTGCGAAGGCTGCGGGCGTGCCGTCGGCCGAGGTGCGACGGGCGTTGATGCTGCTCGGGGATCCGGGTGCGCTTGCGAAGATCGCGCTCACCGAGGGGGTGAGTGGCCTCCGCTCCGTTCACCTCCAGGTCGGCCGCCCGGTGCAGCCGATGCTTGCCGGGTCTGCGCCGGATCTGCAGACGGCGATCGACAAGACCGGCCCCGCCGGGCTGGAGTGGAAGCTCGACGGGGCCCGCATCCAGGTGCACCGGTCGGGGACGGATGTCGGCGTCTACACGCGCTCGCTCGACGACGTGACGGACCGCGTGCCGGAGGTGGTCGAGGCCGTGCTCGCGCTCGAATCCGACACGCTCGTGCTCGACGGCGAGGCGATCGCGCTGCGCGAGGACGGCCGACCGCAGCCATTCCAGGTGACCGGCTCGCGGTTCGGCAGCAGGCGCGCCATCGATGATCTGCGGCGGGCGATCCCCCTGACGCCGTTCTTCTTCGACGTCCTGCACGCGAGCGGGGAGGATCTGCTCACGCTGCCCGGCCGGGCGCGCGCCGCGCGGCTTGCAGCGGTGGTCCCCGAGACCCTCCGCGTGCCCCGGGGCGTCCCGGAGTCGGCGGAGCAGGCCGCAGCGTTCCAGCGGCATGCTCTCGACCGCGGGCATGAGGGCGTCGTCGTCAAGGCCCTCTCGGCTCCGTACGCCGCCGGGCGGCGCGGCGCCGGGTGGATCAAGGTGAAGCCGCGGCTCACCCTCGACCTGGTCGTGCTCGCGGCGGAGTGGGGGCACGGCCGGCGCCAGGGCTGGCTGAGCAACCTGCATCTCGGCGCGCGTGCTGACGACGGCAGCGGCTACGTGATGCTGGGAAAGACGTTCAAGGGTCTCACCGACGCGCTGCTCACCTGGCAGACGGAGCGGCTGCTCGAGCTCGAGACCTCTCGGAGCGGCATCACCGTGCACGTCCATCCGGAGCTGGTCGTGGAGATCGCCATCGACGGCCTGCAGCGCAGCTCGCGGTACCCGGGCGGCGTCGCCCTGCGGTTTGCCCGCGTCCTGCGGTACCGGGACGACAAGCGGGCCGGCGAGGCTGACACGCTCTCCGCCGTGCTGGCCGTGGGCGGCGCCGCCTCGTCGTGAGCAGGCCCTCCGGTCACCCCGCCAGCTTCTGCAGCGGCTGCGCCGGGCGCTCCTTGCGCGGATCGACGAAGGGAATCGCCGCCGTCTGCCCCGACATCGGGCCCCACTCGGATTCGACGTCGATGCGGTTGCCCGGCGACGCGAGGTCGATCGGAACCCACACGTACCCGATGTTCTTCTCGAGCCCCGGGGACCACACCGCGTCGGTCACCTTCCCGACCGGCGACCCGGCGTGGTGTGCCGGCCACGACTGCGTGATGCCCTCGATCGGCTCGGACTCGTCGAACTCGATGCCGACCAGCTTGCGGTCGACGCCCTCGCGGCGGACGCGCTCGAGCGCCTCCTTGCCGATGTAGTCCTGCGGCTGCTCCTCGACCAGGCGCTCCAGGCCCATGACATGGAACGGCGTGTCGCCGAGGCCGATGTCGGAGCCCCAGTTGAAGATGCCGGCCTCGACGCGACGCGCCTCGTTCGGCGCGATCGGCCGGATGGCGAACTCCTCGCCCGCCGCCATGATGGCGTCCCAGAGGGCGTCGCCGCGCGACCCGTCAAGAAGATTCACCTCGAACCCGGGCACCGCCGACCAGCCGGTGCGGCTGATGACGACGGGGATGTCATCATTGATGGTGAAGCGCTCGGTCCAGTAGTACTTGATGTCGTAGATCGCCTCGCCGACCAGCTTCTCCAGCGTGCGGGCGGACATGGGGCCCTGCACCTGCACCGGGTGGACGTCCGGGTAGCTGACCTCGGCGTCGAGGCCGCTCTGGGAGAGGACGCCCAGCGCATACAGGCCCGCGTCGCTGTCGGCCAGCTGCATCCACCAGACGTTCGGCTCGACGTGGAGCAGCACGGGGTCGTTGACGATGCCGCCGTCGGGCGAGATGACGAGCATGTACTTGCCCTGCTTGACGGCGCACTTCGTCAGGTCGCGGCAGGTGAGCATGTCGATCAGGCGGTCGGCGTCCGGCCCGCTGACCTGAACGGTGCGCTCGACGCCGACGTCCCAGAGGGTGACACCCTCGTTCAGCGCGCGGTACTCGACGGCCACGTCGTCGTATTCGGCCGGCAGGTACATCTTGTTGTAGATGTCGTAGGCCTTGCAGCCCGCCCGGCGGGTCGCCTCGAAGTAGGGCGACCGCCTGTACCAGGGGCCGAAATAGAGCTTGGTCGTGATGTCCGCCATCGATGCCGCCGTCCCTTCCGCACGCTCGCGCGCCGTTGCCGTCTCCTGTAGGATCCACCCTCCTGACTGACTAGTCAATCAAATACCTGCCATGCGTGCAACCGGCGCCGGCGGCACCTGCCGCTAGCATCTCCGCCCCGATGACCAGAGACCCCCGCTACGACGTGCTGTTCGAGCCGGTGCAGATCGGCCCGGTCACCGCCCGCAACCGCTTCTTCCAGGTTCCGCACTGCAACGGCATGGGGCACCGCGACCCGACCGCGCTGGCCGAGATGCGCGGCGTCAAGGCCGAGGGCGGCTGGGCCGTCGTCTGCACGGAGGAGGTCGAGATCCATCCGACCTCGGAGGTGTCGCCGTACGCCGAGGGCCGGCTCTGGGACGACGAGGACATCCCCGCCCTCGCGCGGATGACGGAACGCGTGCATGCGCACGGCTCGCTGGCCGGCATCGAGCCGGTGCACAACGGGATCCATGGCGCAAACCTGTGGAGCCGGGAGGCGCCGATGGCGGCTGCGCACATGCCGGTCACCGGCATCGATCCGCTCCAGGTGCGGCGGATGGGCCCGCAGGACATCGCCGACCTGCGCCGGTGGCATCGCCGGGCCGTGACGCGGTCGATCGAGGCCGGCTTCGACATCGTCTACGTCTACGCCTCTCACGGGCTCAACACGATCGGCCAGTTCCTCTCGCCCCGGTACAACTTCCGCGGCGACGGGTACGGCGGCAGCCTGGAGAACCGCGCCCGGCTGCTGCGCGAGGTGCTCGAGGACACGCTCGAGGAGGCGGACGGCCGCATCGCGGTGGCGTGCCGCATCACCGTCACCGAGCTGATGGGCGACCAGGGCGTGCAGCGCGAGGACATCGAGCAGGTGCTGCGGTGGATGGGGGAGCTGCCGGACGTGTGGGACTTCGTCGCCGGGCAGTGGGAGGACGACTCGATGACCGCGCGCTTCGCGGACGAGGGACACCAGGAGCAGTACGTTCGCGGGTTGAAGGCGCTGACCAGCAAGCCGGTCGTGGGCGTTGGGCGGTTCACGTCGCCCGACACGATGGTGCGCATGATCCGCGACGGCGTTCTCGACTTCATCGGCGCGGCACGGCCGTCCATCGCCGACCCGTTCCTGCCGAAGAAGATCGAGGAGGGGCGGCTCGAGGACATCTGCGAGTGCATCGGCTGCAACATCTGCGTGTCGGGCGACGCGACGATGACGCCGATCCGCTGCACGCAGAACCCGACCATGGGGGAGGAGTGGCGGCGCGGCTGGCATCCCGAGCGCGTGCGGCCCAAGGCGAGCGACGCCAAGGTGCTGGTCGCCGGGGCAGGGCCGGCCGGGCTCGAGGCGGGGCGCGCTCTCGGCATGCGTGGGTACGAGGTGGTGCTGGCCGACGCCGGCTCCGACCTGGGCGGACGGGTCGCGCTCGAGGCTCGCCTGCCGGGCCTGGCGACGTGGATCAGGGTGCTCGACTATCGGCGCGGACAGCTCGCAAAGCTCCAGAACGTGGAGGTCGCCTACGACAGCCGGCTCACGGCCGAGGAGGTGCTCTCGTACGGGTTCGATCACGTCGCGGTGGCGACAGGGGCGGCGTGGCGGCGCGACGGGACGGGTCGGTGGCACACGACGCCGATCGACCTCGACGCGGGCCTGCCGGTGCTGACGCCGGACGATCTGATGGCCGGCGAGCGTCCCGAGGGCCAGCGTGTTGTCGTCTTCGACGACGACCACTACTACATGGGCGGCGTGCTGGCCGAGCTGCTGGCGCGCGAGGGGCGGACCGTGACGCTCGTGACGCCGGCTGCGCGCGTGTCGGAGTGGACGATCAACACGATGGAGCAGGACCGGATCCAGCGCCGGCTGCTCGAGCTTGGAGTGGATGTGATCGTGTCCCAGACGCTCCAGCGATCCGCCGCGGGAACGGCGCACCTGGCGTGCGTCTACACGGAGCGCGAGCGGGAGGTGCCATGCGACGCGGTGGTGCTGGTGACGGCGCGCGATCCGCGCGACGAGCTGGCGTCGCAGCTCGTGGAGGCGCGGGAGCGGTGGGCGGACGCCGGGATCGCCTCCGTGCGGGCGGTCGGGGACGCCTGGTGTCCGGCGACGATCGCCGCCGCCGTCTGGGACGGCCGCCGCTATGCGGAGCAGCTGGACGAGGTCGACGACCGTGAGGTGCCGTTGCTGCGCGAGGTCGTGCGGCTCTCGGAAGCCGGCCGGCCCGCCGCGACGCGGCCTTGAGGGTCAGGGGACGCCGGCGGGCTCGCGCTCCCAGACGACCGGGAACAAGCGGTGGTGCATGCGCGCGCCGGGCTCGAGCTCGTCGGCCAGTCCCGGGAACTCGGGCGAGGTGCGCCAGGCACGCGGCGCATGCACCACGTCGTCACCGAGGAAGCGCACCGAGAATGCGCGCCGTCGCCGGCCGGGCTCCACGCCGCCGGCCGCGTGCAGGGTCAGCATGTGGAAGAAGACGCCGTCACCGGGCTCGAGCTCCCAGCCGATGATCGGGAACGCGCTGCGGTCGGCCTCGATGTCGGGGAGGTCCTCGAGCGAGCCCTCCGGGAACCACCGCGCCTGGTTGTCCATGAACGTCCTGGGCATCAGCCACGGGCCGCGATGGGAGCCGGCCACGAACTCGAGGGTCGCCGGCCGGCTGACGCGATCGACGGGCATCCAGAGGCTGCACGTCTGCCCGCCGTCGATGTTGTAGTACGGCTGATCCTGGTGCCAGGGCGTCGGCTGGCGTGTGCCCGGCTCCTTGACCAGCATGTGGTCGTGGAACAGGCGCACCTCCCGCGCGCCCATCAGGTTCCCGGCGATCTCCGCGGCGGGGGATTCGCGGATGAAGCGCTCGTACTCGGGAATCCGCGACCAGTTGCAGAAGTCCTCGACGAAGCGGCCGCTGTCGGTGTCTGGACTGGCAACAAGCGCGCGGTCGCTCGGCTCGGCGAGGTTGCGCTCGATCCCGCGCTCCACGAGTGCGACCAGGTCGGAATCGAACGCCCGGCGGACGCAGACGGCGCCGTCGCGCTGGAAGGCCTCGATCAGCTGGTCGTCGACGGGCATGCGGAGAGCCTACCGCGCGTGCGGCGGCGGGCCGGGGCGGGGAGCGTTACAGAGTTCATGACGCAGACGCCCAATTCTTGGAGACCAAGCCGGATCGTGTGGGCGTGACGCTCGTGGTGCACCATTGCGACAGGGCCCCGCCTGGTTGGGCCGAACCGGCCGCTCACCCCACCCGCCGGTGACCAAGTCGATCTCGTGGGTGGGTGCCGAAACGTTTCGAAGTCGGCACACGGCGTCACGGGAGCGTCACGGCCGCCGTTGACCGCCCGGCGGCGCTAGCCGTCCATGCAGAACCGGCCATGGCTCCGGTTCAGGCACAGCATGCCCGCCAGCCGGCCGTCCGCGTCCACCACGACCAGCCGCTCGCCGTCCAGCTCCGTCAGCGTGTCGATGGCGGCGCGCATGGTGGCATCGGGCGCGATCAGGTGGGGGTCGGATGCATACGCCGCGGCGTGCTCCGCGTCGCCCGCCGACGACGGCACGTCGTCGCGTCCCAGCTCGGCAAGCACTCTGCCGTCGGGCTCGACCAGCGGCGCCACGAGCACCTTGGGATTCGTGAACAGCGTCCGCGCATCGCCGACCGTCGCATCCGCGGGCAGCGACTTCGGACGGCGGATCATCACCTCGGATACGGGACGGTCGGCGACCTGCTCGATGTCGAGCTCGTTCATGCGCCTAATCCTCGCCCTGGGCCTTGCTGTACGCCATCGCGCCGTCGAACTCGTGCAGCTTCTCGATGTGCGTGAACCGGTGCGATTCTGCCAGCCGCGCGAGCAGCGTGAGAAGATCCCCGTCGGACAGCTCCCCGGAGCCGTCGCGCACGAGGAACCGGCAGCGCCAGGCGTCGACGCAGTCGGTCGGCGTCCCGGTCGGCGGGTACACGCGCGTGCCCCGGTTGTCGACCAGCCGGAGCTCGACCGGCGAGTCGCCGACGAGCTGCTCCATCGCCGTGCCCAGCTGCTCGGGCGACCCGTCGAACTCGACGAACACGTCCACGCCCGCGACGCGCCGCACGGCGGGGTGCACGAGCGCGGGCTGCGTCGACACCTGCGGCATCCTCAGCGGCCGGTACTCCCGCGCCGCCCACGCCGCCGAGGTGCGTCCCAGGTTGCCGATGATCGCGTCGGTGAATGCGGTCGTGGACGCGGCGGCCTCGTCCCCGACCACGTCCCGCGTGAGCGTGCCGCCCTCGAGCGTCACGAGCAGCGCGTTCTCGATGGCGGCCGCCTGCTCGAACAGCTGGAGGTGCCGGAGCATCATGATCGTGGCTCCGATCATCGCCGTCGGGTTGATCGTGTTCTTGCCCGCGTACTTCGGCGCCGAGCCGTGAACGGCCTCGAAGATCGCAACGTCCGAGCCGAGATTCGCCGACGGCGCGAATCCCAGCCCGCCGACCAGCGCGGAGGTGAGGTCGCTCAGGATGTCGCCGTTCATGTTGGTGGTCACGATCACGTCGAACTGCTCCGGGCGCTTCACCAGCTGGTGCGCGCAGTTGTCGACGATCACGTGCCACGACTCGATCTCCGGGTACTCCGGCGCGATCTCCTCGAACGTCCGCTTCAGCAGGCCCTCCGTCAGCTTCATGATGTTCGACTTGGTCGCGCACGCGACGCTGCGGCGCCCCTCCGCGCGGGCGAACTCGAACGCGAGTCGGACGATCTTCTCGCAGCCCTTCCGGGAGATCACCTTGAGGCACTGCGCCACGCCGGGGGTCTGCATGTGCTCGATCCCCGCATAGAGGTCCTCGACGTTCTCGCGGACGACGACGAGGTCGATGCCACGCCCCGAGTACGGCGTCGTCACCCCGGGGAACTCGCGCGCCGGGCGGATGTTCGCGTAGGTCTCGAACAGCTTGCGGAGCGTCACGTTCGCGCTCTTCTCGCCGAAGCCCACAGGCGTCTCCAGCGGGCCTTTCAGCACGACCCGCGTGCGCGCGATCGAGTCGATCGTCTCCTGCGGGACGCCCGACGGAAGGCCCTGCTTGAACACCTCGGCGCCCGCCTGCCGCACCTCCCACTCGATCGGCGCACCGCTCGCGCCGACCAGGCGGCGAGCCGCCTCGACCACCTCCGGGCCGATGCCGTCGCCCGGGATCACGGTCACCAGTGTCATGGCTCGCAGCCTATCGGAAGGCCTGCGCGCCACGCGGCGGGGGCCCCGCGCCCTGCGGCGGCCTGCGTCCGGCCAGGCGGTACGCCCACGCCAGCGCCTCGGCCACGGCGCGGTAGAGCTCGGGTGGGATCTCCTGGTCGAGCTCAAGGGTGGCCAGCGCCTCCATCAGCACCGGATCCTCGCGCAGCGGCACGCCCGCCTCGCGCGCGGCCTCGACGATCTTCCCGGCGACCAGACCGCCCCCGGCCGCAACGACGCGGGGAGCGTCGCGTCCGTCGTACCGGAGCGCCGCCGCGCGCCTACGCCTGGACATCGACCCGCCCCACGGGCGGCGCCGGCGGCGCGACGCCGGCCGGGCGCGCCGTCACGGACACCACGGCCTGCCGGCCCGTGGCTGACGCCAGCCGCTCGGTCAGCTCCCCGAGACCCGCCTCCGCAAGCGCCGCGGCGTTGCCCGGTGTGGCGACGACGCCGGCCCGAACGCCTCCGCGCGCCAGCGCGATGCGCACCTCTATCGGGCCCAGCGTGGGCGAGTGCAGCACGAAGGCGGCGACGCCCGTGGCGCCGTCCTGTCCGCTCTCCGGGCCTCCGTCGACGTCGACGGCCGCAGCCCCGCCATCCGGCAGCCACATCGGCTGCCGCTCCGACATCGCCAGCGCGGCGCGCAGCAGCTCGCCGTCGCCGCTCACCGCGAGCCCACCCGCGGCCTGTGCAAGCGCGTGGGCGTCCGCGTCATCGGCACCCGCTTCGGCGCGGATGCGCACGGTCAGCTCGCCGGGCTCGATGCGCACGACCTTCAGGTGCAGCGTCTGGCCGGCCTGAACGCCGTGCGGCAGGCGGGCCGACACGACCGCGCCCGCCAGGGCGATGGTGCCGCGGCCGGCCGCGCCGGTTGCGATCACCCGCGCGACCAGTTCGGAGCCCGGCTCGAGCGGCAGTCCGCGCGCGAGCTGGGGCAGCTCACCCGAGAGCCGGGCAAGGCTCACCGCGCCGAGCTGCATGGCTCCCCAGGTCTCAACTTGCCCCCTCCGCAGACGACTACGAGATCGACGACCACCGTCGTCCCCGTTATCGACAGATCGGATGGTCCATCCAGATGGAACGCGGCCTCTACATCGCTGCGAGCGGCATGCTCGCCGAGCAGGTGCGCCAGGATCAGATTGCCAACGATCTCGCGAACGCCTCGACCCCCGGCTACAAGCCCGACCGTGCGGCGCAGGGCGCGTTCAACGAGATGCTGCTCCACAACTCCTCGAACGGCGCCTCGATCGGGTCGCTCGCGCTGGACACCGGCGTCGTCGAGCTCCGCACCGACCTCGGCCAGGGGCCGCTCAGCCAGACCGGCAACCCGCTCGACCTGGCACTGTCCGGTGACGGCTTCTTCGCGGTCGAGACCCCGCAGGGCGTCCGCTACACCCGGGACGGCCAGTTCACGACCGATGCGAAGGGCGAGCTGACCACGGTGACAGGGTTCACGGTGCTCGGCATGGACGGAAAGCCGATCGCCGTCGGCGATCCCAGCGCCGTGAGCGTGGCCCCGGACGGCTCCGTGACATCGGGCGGCGCGAGCGCCGGACGCATCGCCGTCGTCGCGCTCACCGGCGCTGTCAAGCAGGGCGACACGCTGTTCTCCGGCACACCGGGCGCGAGGCCCCGGGGAACGCAGGTCGAGCAGGGGTACATCGAGGGGTCGGGCGTCGAGCCGGCGCGCGCGATGGTCGACATGATCGTGTCGCTGCGCGCCTACGAGGCCTCCCAGCGCGTGCTCCACGCGATCGACGACACGCTCGGCGAGGCGACCAGCCGGGTTGGCTCGGCGAACAGCTAAAGACGGCGCCCGTGCGGACGATTACGGGCCAAACGACCATTCGGGGAGCCAGGCTGGACTGCAGCGCGCAGAAGCCGGCGGGACACGCAGACGTCGTCTCCCGCACCCCCGCTCCCAGCAGGGAAGGAACGCAGACGCGATGCTGAACGGCCTCTATTCGGCGGCGGCAGGGTTGATCGCCCAGCAGACGCGCATGGATGCGCTGGCGAACGACATCTCCAGGTTGTAGCGGTTGAACGGGCTTGGGCTCTCGCGCGCCTCGATCTCGAGCAGCTCGATGTTCCGGCGCGACTTGTCCTTCGCGGTGATCCGGCTGCGCAGGTACCCATAGTGCCGCATGCGCACGGTGCTGGTCTCGAACCGCTCCGGCAGGTACGTCGGCATGGTGTGCGTCTTCTGCTCGTGGATGCGGCCCTCGAAGCGGTACTGTGGCCGGCGGCGCCAGAGTCGCAGCGCGTGGTGCGTCACCGCCGAGCCGGACTCGTCCCCGCCCGTGTAGTTCGTCTCGACCAGGTAGAACGCCTCGCGCCAGGTCTTCGTCAGCAGCTCCCGCAGCCTGGGGGCGTCCTCCGGCATCAGGTGCTCGTCCGCGTCCAGGTACATGACCCAGTCGCATGTGGCGTGGTCGATCGAGACGTTGCGCGCGTCGGCGAACGAGCCGTTCCACGGGAAGTGCACGACCCGTGCGCCGAACCGCTCCGCGATCGCGACGGTGTCGTCCGTGGAGCCCGTGTCGACGACGATCATCTCGTCGACGACGTCCTTCACCGCCTCGAGGCAGCCGGGCAGCATCTCCTGCTCGTCCTTGACGATCATGACCAGCGACAGCGTCAGGCCCGGCTCGGGCTTCGCCCGCGCAGCGATTGCCCGCGCGCGCTTGCCCAGCACGCGCAGAGCCGCCGCCACGATGCCGCGAGGCGGCGGCGCCGCGCCGCGTCCCCGGCATGCCGCCAGGTTCGCGTGCACGTGGTCGAGGTCGCCGTCGAGCCGCATCGCAGCGCGAAACAGCGCCTCGGCGCCGGCGCTCTCGGTCAGCTCGTAGAGCAGCACGCCGGTCAGGTTGAGGAGCACCGGCTCGCTCGGCTCGCGCTCCAAATCGTCCAGCAGGCAGCGTGCCGTCGTCGCGAACACCGGCGGCCAGAGCTGCTGCTGCAGCGGACGGTAGGCGAGCGTCGCCTCCGCGATCCGGCGGCGTGCCTGGTACGCCCGCTGCCGGTCCTGCCAGCCGCCGAGCTCGCCGAAGAGCGCCGCCAGCGCGGCCAGGTCGCCGCACTCGATCGCCGTGGCCGCCCGGCGCGCCACCTCGTCGACGCGCGCGCGCCAGCCGGCGGCTGCGGTCGCGGCGTCGCCGGGAGTGGGCGGTGCAGGGACGGACGGCTGCATCGGAGGGGTGATCGGCCGCGTTAAGGGCGAGTTGAGCCGGTGGGCCGCCGCCGGGTCGATGGCTACTATGACCGGTGTTGTGGTGCGCCGATCCGCCCCGAATGACATCCGCTTCAGTCTTCCGGCGGTAGTGACCGATAGATCGGCTACCACCCTGCCCGCGCCCCCGAATCACGGAACGCCTCTGACCCCATGAGCACCCCTGCACGGAACATCTCCGCGGTCCCCGAGCCCGAGCCTGCTCCGCGCGTCTCCGACGAGGAGGCGCTCGACCTCTATTACTGGATGGTGCTGACGCGCTCCACCGAGGAGCGCGCGCTCAACCTCTACCGGCAGGGCAAGCTGCCGGGCAGCTACTACACCGGCCGTGGCCAGGAGGCGATCTCGGTCGGCATGGCCACGCCGCTGCGCAAGGGGCCTGACGGCGACTGGCTGTCACCCTGGATCCGCGACCTTGGCTCCTATCTCGTGCACGGCGTGCCGGTGTGGCGGATGTTCGCCCAGTTCATGGGCAAGGCCGGCTCCACCACCCGCGGGAAGGACGGCAACCTGCACATCGGCGGGCACGAGTGGAACATCCCCTGCCAGGTGTCGCACATGGCCGACATGATCCCGCTCACCGTCGGCGCTGCGCTCGCGTACAAGCAGCGCGGGGAGGACCGCGTTGCGGTCACGTCGTTCGGCGACGGCGCCACGTCGCGCGGCGACTTCCACGAGGGCCTGAACATCGCGGCGGTGCTCGAGGTTCCGGCCATCTTCGTCGCCGAGAACAACCGCTGGGCCTACACGACCCCGATCAGCAAGCAGACGAAGGTCACCGACCTCTACAAGAAGGCGCTCGGGTACGGCATCCCGGCGGTCGAGGTCGACGGCAACGACGTGCTGGCGGTGTACTCGGCGATGACCGAGGCCGTCGCGCAGTGCCGAGCCGGCCGCGGGCCGCGCTTCATCGAGTGCAAGACCTACCGGATGGCCGGCCACGCCGCCCACGACAAGTACGAGAGCTACATGCCGATGGAGCTGCTGGCCGAGTGGTCCGACAAGGATCCGCTGAAGCGGCTCGAACAGGCGCTGCGCGACGACCGCACGATCCCCGACGACCGCCTCGACCGCATCCGCACCAGGGTGAAGGACGAGGTGCATGAGGCCGTCCAGCGCGCGGATGCCGACGGCTACGCGGACCCGTCCGAGGCGCATCTCGGCGTCTTCGCGGAGGCCGGCGATGCCTGAGCTGACCTACCTGGAGGCGATCCGGGCGGCGCTCCACGACGAGATGGAGGTGGACGACCGCGTCTTCGTCATGGGAGAGGACGTCGGACGGCAGGGCGGTGCGTTCGGCGCCACCAAGGAGCTGCAGCAGCGGTTCGGCGAGCTGCGCTCGATCGACACCCCGGTGGCCGAGTCCGGCATCGTGGGCGTGGCCGTCGGCGCGGCCATGGCCGGCCAGCGGCCGGTGGCCGAGATGCAGTTCGCCGACTTCGTCTCGTGCGCGTTCGACCAGCTGATCACCTGCGCCGCCAAGATGCACTACCGGATCGGCTGGGCCGTGCCCATGGTGGTGCGCTGTCCCAACGGCGGCGGAGTCGGCGGCGGGCCCTACCACTCCGAGAACGTCGAGGCGTGGTTCCACCATCACGCCGGCCTCAAGATCGTCTGCCCGGCGACGGCGGTGGACGCCTACGGCCTGCTTCGCTCGGCCATTCGCGACCCCAACCCGGTGGTGTTCTGCGAGCACAAGTTCCTCTACCGGCGCGTCAAGCAGGACGTGACGACGGGGCCGCGCGACGGGCACATCGTCCCGCTGGGCAGGGCCGCGGTCATCCGCGAGGGCACCGACCTGTCGATCATCACGTATGCCTCGACGGTGCAGCTGTCGCTCGCGGTCGCCGACTCGATGGCGGCGCAGGGCGTCTCGGTGGAGGTCGTCGACCTGCGCACGCTCGTGCCGTTCGACCGCGAGACGGTGCTCGACTCGGTGCGGAAGACCGGCAAGGCGCTGATCGTGCACGAGGACAACCTCACCGGCGGCTTCGGCGGGGAGGTCGCCGCGGTGATCGCCGAGGACGCGTTCGAGTACCTCGACGCGCCGGTCCGCCGCGTCGCGGCGCTGGACACGCCGATCCCGTTCGCGCCTCCGCTGGAGCGCGAGTACCTGCCGCTCGAGTCGGACATCCTGGCCGCCGCGGCCGACATCACCGCCTACTGACGCGCCGCTCCACCGAGAGACTCCCCCGAAAGGGGCGCTCGGCGGCGGGGGTGGCATTCCTATAATCGGGGAAGCAGGGGTCTGGTCCGGGAGCGAGGTCATCCGAGCGCGTGCGGTTTCGTCACAAGCTGTCGATCGTGCTGGTCGGGCTGGCGCTGGTCCCGCTCGTCGCGGCCGGGCTGATCGTCCAGGCGCTGCTGGCCAACGACGAGGTCCGCTCGGTCGACTCGAAGCTCTCGGCCGGTGCCGCCGGTGCCGCCGCCGCGTACCGCGCCCAGCTGGCCGTCGCGCAGACGCTGGCGGAGCAGATGGCCGGCCGCCCGGACGTGGCCCGCGCGTTCGCCACGCGTGACGCATCGAGCGTCGACCTGAAGGCGGCGCCCGAGGGCTACACCGTCGCGCTCGCCGACGACCGCGGCACCTTCGCAGGGTCGGTGCCGCAGGGAACGGTGTGGAGCACCGCCGCGCACCTGGCGCCGCCGGCGCACGACCGGCGCGTGATCGTCTCGCGGCCGCTCGACACCGGGCTGCTGCTGCGCGTGCAGGCGCAGAGCCCCGTGGCGGAGGGGGTGGGCCTTGCGCTCGTGGTGGGCGCGCGCACGATCGCGAGCATCGGCGGGCCGGCCGGCGAGGTGACGGGGCTGCGGCCCGGCCAGGCACACGACGCGAGCATCGGCGGCAGCGACGTTCGCGCGCAGGCGATCGACGTGCAGGGCCCCGGCCGGCGCACCGCCCAGCTGGTCGCGGACTACCCGAGCGGGCGGATCGCCGACCACATCGACGCGGTGCGCCTGAAGCTGCTGATTCCGCTCGCGGTGCTGGCCGGCATCGTCGCGGCGCTCGCACTGCTCGCCGCCGACCGGATCTCGCGTGCGCTCGTCGAGCTCTCGCAGCGGGCGCTGGCGCTCGTGCGCAGCGAGGCACCGGTGCCCCGGCCGGGAGGAGACGAGCTGGAGGAGCTGAACGTCGCGCTCGACACCATGTCGGGTCAGCTCAGCGACCGCATGGAGGAGCTCGAGGGCGAGCGAGCACGGCTGAAGACGACGCTCGCGCGGTACGGGGAGACGCTCGCGGCGACCCACGACCTCCGCGCGCTGATGGGCGCGGTGCTCGAGACGGCCGTACAGGCGACGAAGGCGCGCGGCGGGCGGCTGCTGCTCTACGACGTCGACCGCGGCGAGGCGACGGAGCAGGTGCGGCTGGGCACGGCGCGCGGCTCGAGGGCCGACCTGCCCATGGTCGTGCCTGCCGGACGTGGGCTGGAGGGCGAAGCGCTGGTCGCCCAGCAGCCGCGGTGGGCAGCCGCGCCACGCCCGCTCGTCGCCGTGCCGATCCTCCGCGAACAGAACCTGCTCGGCGTGGTGACGGTGGTCGACCCGATCGACGGCAGCTTCGGGCCGGATGACGTCGAGACGCTCGCCGGCCTGGCGGTTCAGGCAGGCGTCGCCATCGAGAACGCGCGGCTGCATCGCGCGGTGGAGCAGCAGGCGGTCACCGACGAGCTCACGGGCCTCGCCAACCGCCGCCAGTTCTACGACGTGCTCGGCCGCGAGTTCGAGCGGGCGCACCGGTTCGGGACGCCGCTCTCGCTCGTCCTGCTCGACATCGACGACTTCAAGCGCATCAACGACACGCACCCCATGAAGCACCTTGCGGGCGATGCCGTGCTCGGGGCGGTGGCCGCCGCGATCGCGGTGCACACCCGCGACATCGACCTGGCCGCACGCTACGGCGGCGAGGAGTTCGCCGTGCTGCTGCCCCAGACCGATCGAGAGGGCGCCGTGAATCTCGCCGAGCGGCTGCGCATCGCCATCGCGGCCCAGGTGGTGAGCTTCGGCGAGGGCGACGGGATCTCGGTGACCGCGAGCTTCGGCGTCGCGTCCGGCCCTCACGACGATCAGACGCAGCTCGACCTGATCGCCGCGGCGGACAACGCCCTGTACGCGAGCAAGCGGGCCGGGAAGAACCGGGTAAGCTGACGCGCCGCCGCAGGTTCTCGTGTTTACGAGAGGATTACATTCGGTTGGTAGAGTCTCGGGCGCACCTCGGTGCTCAGGATTCCCATTCGACGGAGGGTGTGCATGTCCGGTAGCGGTTCGCTGTTTTCCTCGGTGATCGAGGATCACCTCGCGCTCAAGCGCCGAAACGGCCATCTCGACGAGGCCATGCCGATCGACGAGTTCGTCGTCGACGACCCGTTCCAGAACCACCCGCTGTTCAAGTCCGAGGACGAGGCGCGGCGGGAGGAGGAGGAGACGGGCGAGCATCCTGCCGTGGCCCTCGAGATCCCGGCCGATACCCTCACCCTGCCGGTTGCCGCCGCCGTTGACGAGGCGGAGCCGCTCGGGTGGATGGAGACGACCACCGATCAGGACTTTCGCTGGGAATAGCGCGGTCGTGCGCGAACCGGCCCGCCCTGGAGGCTGACCCGGCCGCCCGTCAACCCGCCGGCTGTGAAGCCGGCCCCCGCACCACCAGCTCGAACACATCCGGCCTGCTGTAGTGCCCGGCCGGGTCGAACCGCTGCCGGTCGGCCGCCAGGCGGTCGGGGTCGAGCGTCGCGTAGACGATGCCCGGCTCGTCGTACAGCGGTCCGGCCAGGTACGTCCCGTCCGGTGCGAGGATGGCCGCGCCTCCGCGATCCATCAGATCCGGCCCCTCCGCGATCGGCACCTCGGCGGGATGGCTCGACGCCCGCTGGAACACGCATGAGGTGAGTACGTAGCACCGCGCCTCGCGCGCGATGTGGCGCATCGAGTCCTGCCACGACTCGCTGTCGTCGGCGGTCGGCGCCAGATACACGTCGAGGCCGGCGAGATAGAGCGCGGCGCGGGGGAGCGGCATCAGGTTCTCCCAGCAGATCAGGCCGCCGACCCGGCCGAACGGCGCGCTCACCGTCTCCATGCCGCGACCGTCGCCCAGCCCCCACACCAGCCGCTCGTGGTTGGTCGGCATCAGCTTGCGGTGGTGCAGCGCCAGACGCCCGTCGGGCGCGTGCAGGAGCAGCGAGTTGTAGAGGGAGCCGCCCGCTCGCTCGTTCACGCCGATGGCGAGCCAGACGCCGTGCTGCTGGGCGATCGCGGCGAGCCGGTCGCACGCGGGCCCCGGCACCTCGACGGACTCCCGGACCAGCCGCGCGAACGTTGCGCGGGCGGCCTCGTCCGCGCCCGCCGCGAGCCGCTGCACCCACCGGTTGGAGGGATAGCAGGGGATGAACGTCTCCGGGAAGAGCACCAGCTGCGCGCCCGCCTGCGCGGCCTCCGCGGTGAGCTCGGCGACCCGGTCGATCGTCGCCTCGCGGTCGAGGATGACCGGCTCGGCCTGGATGCACGCGACGGTGACGGGCTCGTTCACGGCTGCCAGCCTACAGCGATGCGGGGCCCGCGCGCAGACCGCCGAGCCTGGCCGTGATCACCGCGTCGGCCGCCTCACGGCTGGGTGCATGGCCGGTGACCGCGGCGATGAACTCGTCGCGGTCGAGCGCGAGCAGCTCGGCATCGGCCGCGGCCCGCACCGTTGCCGTCCGGGGCACGTCCTGCACGAGCGCGATCTCCCCGAAATACTCCCCCGCCCCCAGCACCGCGATGGGAGTGCCGTCGCGCTCGACGGTCACCTCGCCGCGCTCGACCAGATAGAACCTGTCGCCGGAATCGCCCTGCGCGAACACCTCCGCACCCGACGGGACCGCCACCGGCTCGAACAGCGCGCTGATCCGCTCCAGCGTCGGCTCTGCCAGAGGTGCCAGGAACGGCACGCCTCGCAGCAGGGCGAGCCGCTCGGGAAGCAGCGCGCCCGTGTCCACACGGGAGAGCAGCGGCCACGACAGAACGACGAGCACCGGCAGCACGGCGCCGGTTGCCACCAGCGCGCCCCTCACGCCCAGGGCGTCGATCAGGAGCGGTGTGACCGCCGCGCCGATCCCGACGCTGATCGAGAGCACCGCCTCGAGCACCCCGAACACGCGCCCCAGCACCTCGTCCGGAGCGACCCGCTGGAGCAGCGTGAGCGCGGCGACGTCCACCAGGACGTTGCCCACACCGACAATGAGCAGCATGGCGAAGGCAAACCCGGCGTGCGTGACGGCGGCGATCAGCGCGATCGGCAGCCCCCAGGCGACCAGGCCGGCCGCGAAGTTGAGCGACAGGCGCCCGCGACCGACGAGCACGGCCGTGACGAGGCTGCCGAGCAGTCCACCGATCCCGACCGCGGCGTTCAGCGTGCCGACGCCCGACTGGCCCATGTCGAGCAGCCGCAGGGCCATCACCACGATCAGCACGGTGAGCGCTCCGGAGACGAGCGTCTGGGCGCCGTAGAGCGCGATGATGACCCGCATCCGCGGGTGCTCGCCGACCGCTCGGAACCCATCCGCGACCTCCGAGAGCATGCTCCCCGCCTCCGCTCCGCGCTCGGGCGCGTCGCCCCGCGGGATGCCGGCGAGCAGCGCGAACGACCACGCGAACGTGGCCGCGTCGATCGCCATCACGGCGCCCGTTCCGACCCAGACCAGCAGCAGGCCGCCGAGCGCCGGCCCGGCGAAGGTGCCGACGCTCTCGATGGTGCTCGTGACGACGTTGGCCGCGGTCAGCTCCTCGGGCGTCGTCGTCAGCGACGGCAGCAGCGCCGTCTGTGCCGGTTGGAATGCGGTCGAAACGACGCCCGTCAGAACCGCCAGCGCATACACGAGCACCGACGCCCCGCCTGTCCAGATCGTCACCGCCGCGCCGGCGATCAGCGCGCATCGGGCGGCATCGGAGGACATCATCACCACGCGGCGGCGATACCGGTCGGCGAGCACCGACATGAAGGGAGCCGCCACGGCCGCCGCCGTCCACCGCGCGAGCGCGAGCAGGCCGACGGCCGCCGCTCCGTTCGCCCGGTAGGCGTAGACCGCGAGCGCGATCGAGAACGCCCAATCGCCGACGACCGATCCCGCGAGGGCCAGCTCCAGCCGGCGCAGTGCACGGTTCGCGAACGCGTCGCGGAATGCGCGGGTGGAGTCGTGGAACCAGGACACGCCGGGAAGAGGATTGCAGCATCTCTTGCGATTTCCTAGAGGTGTGGGAAGATTTCGGTGCCGGTCGCCGTCATGTGGACAGGTTTTGGAGATCGAACGAGCAGGAGGGATCATGTCCGAGGAGATTGGCCGCCACCGGAACCACGGCGACGACGAGCACGGCAACGAGCCCGACGTCGAGGCGCACCGCATGCGTCACCGTCACAAGAGGACGGACGACGAGCAGACCGACGAGCCCGAGGTCGAGGCGCATCGGCATCGGTTCGCAAACGACGAGGGCGGCGACGACGAGCCCGACGTCGAGGCGCACCGCCACAGGATCTGAGCACAGCGCATTCCTGCCGCCCGGGGGCGGGCCGCACAGGCGGCTCCGCCCCCGTTGCGGTTAACGGGCGCGCGTGCGACGGAAGATTTCTCCCCCGTCACCCGTCATGTGATCGGATGCTTCAGATCGACCCCCCCGACGAGCAGGAGGAACCAATGTCCGGAGAGCTTGACCGCCACCGCCAGCGCCACAAGGCCGCGACCGACGAGGCCGGCTCGGACCAGCCCGACGTCGAGGCGCATCGCCACCGCGCGCGCCACAAGTGGGCCGGCGACGAGGGCCAGTCGAGCGAGCCCGACGTCGAGGCGCACCGCCACCGCAGCCGCCACAAGTGGGCCGGCGACGAGGGCGAGAGCAAGGAGCCGGACGTCGAGGCGCACCGCTTCGTCGCGCGGCACAAGGCGGCCGGCGAGGATCAGGACACCGGCATGAACCGCATCAGCGCCCTCTAGACGGATCCTGCTCGGAGCGGGGCAGCCGCCGCACGGCGGTCGCCCCGTTTTCGTGGTCCCGAGCGCCCCTCAGCCGCGCCGCCGCCGGCGCGGGCGGAAGGTCTCCGCCTCGCCGCCACCGCCGCCGCCCTCGAGCACGTCCGCCAGCGACTCGAGCAGCCGCCGCGCCGCTCCGGCGTCGCCGTCCATCGCCTCGAGCCGCTCCGCGATGCGGGCCACCGCCGTCATGGCGGGATCCGCGCCGTCGAGCACCGAGCGCGCGCGCCGCGTCGCCTGCGTGAGGTCGAGCGCGATCGCCGCCTGGCTGGCGAACAGCCCCAGCAGATCCATCTCGGCCAGCGTGAAGGCCGCCTGCGCCGGGCGGTCGAGCACCTCGAGCACCCCGAGCGAGCGGTCCTCGTGCAGCAGCGGCACCGCCATGATTCCCTTCGGCACGTATCCGGTGTCTGCGGCGACGTCCTTTGCGAACCGCGGGTCCTCCCTGACGTCCTCGATCACCAGCGGCTGGCGGGTGACGAGCACCCAGCCCGCGATCCCACTGCTCGACGGAAACCGCCGGCCGATCAGCGTGTCGGCGCCGGTGCCGGCGACCGCCTCGAACACCAGCTCGTCGGTCCCCTCGTCGTAGAGGAAGATCGACGCCGCCTTCGCGCCGAAGATGGCGCGCGCCGTCTCGGCGACGGACGTCAGCAGCGCGCGGTGCGCCTCCTCCGCCGGCAGCACTCCCGCCGCCACCGCGGCCATCATGGCATCGTCACTCACGGTCACCCTCCTCCACGTTGGATGCGGTCGCGTGCAGGACGCTCTTCAGCTGAAACGGCGTCAGCTCGGGGTGCTTGCTGAGGATCAGCGCGCAGATCCCGGTCATGTGCGGTGTCGCGAAGCTGTTGCCGCTGCATCGGAGCGTGGTGCCGCCGACCCAGGGAACGTCCAGGTCGATCCCCGGCGCAAAGAACTCCACGGGCGGATTCGGGTTGTAGAAGAACGTGAGCGCGCCCGGCTGGTCGTGGCTCCCGACCGAGAGCACCGAGGAGAACCGCCAGGGGTAGCTCTCGACCGGCATGTTGTGGGCCGAGGCGACGATCATGGTGCCGTTGAAATAGGCGTCGTCGGCCAGCTCGTGCAGGAACTCCGAGAACTGCCGCTTCGTGGTCGAGAGGCTCATGTTGATCAGGTCGAACTCGTTGTCCACGGCCCATTCCAGGCCGGACATGAGCACCGGGCCGCTGCCGGTGTACCCGGCGCCGAGCACCCGCACGCTGGCGATCTCGCAGTCGGGGGCGATCGACCGCACGATCCCGGCGCATGCCGTGCCGTGCCCGCACAGGTCACCCTCGGTGTCCGGCAGCACCTCGTCCTTCTCGGGGTCGCCGATCGTGACCGCCTGCTGCACCGGGCCGACCAGCGGGTGATCCGGCTGGACGCCGCTGTCGACGATCGCGACCCGCACGCCCGTGCCCGTGGCGCCGCCCCATGCCCATTCCCGGGTGATCCGCCTCGGCCATGCCGGCTGGCGCAGCGTCGCGGCCTGGTCGCCGGTCAGGCTCCAGGCGGGCAGTGGGTCGAGGGCATCGTCCTCCGCGTCCGTCACAGCCGGTCGCGGAGGTGCTCGACGAGCGCAGGGCTGGCCTCCACGCCGGCCCGCTCGAGCGCGCCCTCGAGATCCTGCAGCGCCTGCCCGCGGAAGGTCGCGTCGACCTCCGCGAGCGCCGCGATCTGGTCGATCGCGCGGCGTGTGGCAGGCAGCCGCGCGGCCGTCTGCACCCAGGCCTCCGGCACCTGCGGCAACGCCCGCAGCAGCTCTCCTATGCGCTCTTCGTCGTACATCTCATCCATCATGACGGCCGAGCGGCCCGTTCTCTTCCATCAGCAGCTCACGAAGTTTTCCGAGGCACCGCGAGATGCGGCTCGCGATCGTCCCGGACGGCAATTCCAGCGCGGCCCCGATCGCCGCGTAGCTCTCGTCCCGGCGGAAGAAGCGGTCGAGGATGTCGCGGCAGGGCTCCGCCATCGACGCCAGCGCCTCCTGCACGCTGAGCGCTTCGTCCAGCTGGTCGATCGTATCGTCCACCGCCGCCTCGACGGCCTCCGGATCGGCCGTCTCCCGCGCGCCGGCGCGGATCCGGTCGATGCACAGCCGGCGGGTCAGCTGGGCGATCCAGGGGCGCACCGCCTCGTCGTTGCGGAGGTCGGCGAGCCGCTCGTAGGTCTTGGCGAACACGTCCTGGAAGACATCCTCCGCGTCGGCCGGCGACAGCCGGTAGGCCTGCTGTGCGATTGCGAGCACGTACCGGGAGAATCGGCGGACGAGCTCCTCCCACGCGTCGTCCTCACCGGCCCGGCAGCGTGCGACGAGGCCTGCGTCCGTGATCGAGCTGAGTGCCGCCATGGGTCGATGAAACCCCAATTACCGCTCACTCGCTAGCATGGCGGCCGCCTGGTGAGCCCGGTCGACCAGCAGCCGCGCCTCACCGGAGCGTGCGTCGTCGGGCCGGCTGAGCAGATTGACCGCCACCAGATGGGCGCCCGAGCGCGTTGCCGCCTCCGCCAGCACCGCCGCCACCGTCATGTCGGCGTGGTGCGCCTGATCGCAATGGTGCGCCGCGTCGGCCGCGAGCTCGGCCACGTCGGCCGCGATGCGGGCCAGCACCAGGGAATCGTCGGCCGCGGCCGGCACCAGCGTGGCGATCCGCTGCTCGTCCCCCGCATCGAGCGCGGCGACCGCGCGCTCGTACGACCGCTCGAGCTGCTCGCTCGCCTGCCACAGCCGCGCCTCCAGCGCCGCCGCCTGAGCGATCGCGCCACCCGCCTCGGGCCAGACGCCGCGGGAGCGCCGGGCCGCCTTGACGACCAGCGCCGCCGCGAGCGCGGCCGTCGCCGCGCCGGCAGAGCCGGCGGCCGGGCTGCGCTCGTCGGAGCGAACCCGCTCCAGCAGCTGTTCCATCCGTGAAGTCTAAGCGTATGTGCGCCCGGGCACGAGCCCTGCTGCACCGGTTCTTCACCAGTCCGCAACAGCCGCTCCGCCGGTGCTCCATTACCATGGTCGCATGAGCGTCGAGGATGTGACCACCGCAGCCGCAGACCCGGCGTCCGAGCCGCGGCTGCTGAACCGTGAGCTCTCGCGTCTGGACTTCGACCGCCGCGTGCTCGCCCAGGCGGCCGATCCGACGGTTCCGCTGCTCGAGCGCGTCCGCTTCTGCTCGATCGTGTCGTCCAACCTGGACGAGTTCTTCATGGTGCGCGTGGCCGGGCTGCTGCGCCAGGCCGGCGCGGGAGTGCCCGCCCGCTCGGCCGACGGGCGCACGCCACGTGCGGCGCTGGACGAGATCCAGGCGCGGGTGCACGATATGTACGCCCTGCAGTCGGCGCTGTGGCGTGACGAGCTGGCCCCGGCGCTCGCGGAGCAGGGAATCATCGTCGGCGGCGTCGACGACTGCACCGACGACGAGCTGACCGAGCTCACCAGCCGCTTCGACCGCGAGGTCTACCCGGTGCTGACGCCGCTGGGGGTGGGCCCGGGCCAGCCCTTCCCCTACATCTCCGGCCTCTCCATGAGCCTCGGCGTGTTCGTGCACGAACCGGAGAGCGGGGAGGAGCGGTTCGCGCGGGTGAAGGTGCCGGAGGTGTTGCCGCGGTTCCTGTCCATCGGCCGCCGTGGGCTGCTGCTTCCGCTCGAGGACGCGATCGCGCACTTCCTCTCCTGGTTGTTCCCGGGGATGGATGTCGCGGAGCACGTGGTCTTCCGCGTCACGCGCGACGCGGACTTCGAGGTGTCGGACGAGGCCGACGACCTGCTCGAGGCGGTGGAGCTGGAGCTGCGGCGGCGACGGTTCGGCGACGCGGTTCGGCTCGAGGTGGCAAGCACCGCCACGCCCGGGATGGTGCAGCGGCTCCAGGACGGCCTGGGCGTGACGGCGGAGCAGACCTACGCGATCGACGGAATGCTGGATCTCGCCGACGTCAAGCAGGTGGCGGACATCGACCGCCCGGAGCTGCGGTTCGAACCGTGGGTGCCGGTGACGAGGGCGCGGCTGGCGGCATCGCCCCTCCGGCGCGAGCTGTTCGCCGAGGTGCGCCGCGGTGACGTGCTCGTGCAGATGCCGTACGACTCCTTTGCGACGTCGGTGGAGCAGTTCGTCAGCGCGGCGGCCAAGGATCGCGACGTGGTGGGGATCAAGACCACCGTCTACCGAACGAGCGACGATTCCGCCATGCTGCCGGCGCTGATCGACGCGGCCGAGGCGGGCAAGCAGACGGTCTGCCTGGTCGAGCTGAAGGCGCGGTTCGACGAGCGGCGCAACATCGAGTGGTCGAGGGCGATGGAGCAGGCCGGGGTGCATGTGGTCTACGGGTTCGCGAACCTCAAGATTCACGCCAAGATGACGCTGATCGTCCGCCGCGACGGCGAGCGGCTGCACCGCTACGCCCACATCGGCACGGGCAACTACAACGCCGTGACGGCGCGGCTCTACGAGGACTTCGGGCTGTTCACCGACGACGAGGCGATCACGGCCGACCTGGCCGACCTGTTCAACCACCTGACCGGCTTCGGCCGGCCGCAGCGGTTCCGGACGATCCTCGCCGCGCCGTTCAACCTGCGCAGCGGGCTGACGGAGCGGATCCGCGCGGTCGCTCGCGCCGCGGCGGCGGGCGAGCGGGCGCGCATCCGGCTGAAGGTCAACGCGCTCGCCGACCCGGCCATCATCGACGAGCTGTACCGGGCGTCCCAGGCGGGCGCGGACATCGACATCGTCGCCCGCAGCATCTGCACCCTGCGCCCCGCGGTGCCCGGGCTGTCCGAGACGATCCGCGTGCGAAGCATCGTCGGGCGGTTCCTGGAGCACAGCCGCGTGTTCGGATTCGAGGCCGGCGACGCCGAGGACTACTACATCGGCAGCGCCGACCTGCTGCCGCGCAACCTCGACCATCGCATCGAGGTGCTGGCGCCGGTGAAGGACGGCCGCCTCCGCGAGGAGCTGTCGAGCGTGCTGGACGTCCTGTTCTCCGACGACACCGCCTGGAGCCTGGGACCGGACGGCTCGTGGACACGCTCGCTGCCGGACGGCGGCCGCGACCGCAGCACCCACCGGGTGCTGATGCGGCGCGCCCGTCTCCGTGCCCGCCGCTCGGGCGCGGCCCGCACCTAGCACGGCGTTCACCGAACCTTCACCAGGGTGACACCGCGTGTGCCTTCGGGCGTCCGAGGTGGGTATGAGAATCCCCATGATGAAGGTCGGCATCATCGACGTCGGGTCGAACACCGTTCGCCTGCTCGTGGCGCAGCGCGGCCCGGGCGGGGCGCTGTATGCGCTGCGCGAGGAGCGGCGGCAGGTAGGCCTGGGCGAGACCATCGAGCGGCGGGGGCGGATCACCGAGGGCAAGCTCGCCGAGACGGCGCGCACGGCCCGCGGCTATGCCAAGCTCGCGCGCAACGCGGGCTGCGAGCGGCTCGAGGTCGCCGTCACGGCCCCGGGGCGCCAGAGCGGGAACGCGGGTGACCTGCTGCGGGCGCTGCGCGACGCCGTCGGCGTCGTGCCGGAGGTGCTGTCCGCCGAGGCTGAGGGACGGCTCGCGTACGTCGGGGCGGTATCGGCGGCGGAGGATCTCCGGGGCATGATCGCGGTGTGCGACGTGGGAGGCGGATCGACCGAGGTCGCGTTCGGCGGGTCGTCACGGGAGCCCGACTGGGTCGACTCGGTGGACATCGGGTCGCTGCGCCTGAGCAGCCGCTTCTTCCCCGACGGCGAGGGCGACGAGCGGGCCATCGGCGCCGCGCGTGATGAGGTTCGGCGCCACCTCGAGCACATCGGCGCCGCGGCTCCCGACGCGGCGCTCGCGACGGGTGGCAGCGCGCGCGCCCTGCGCAAGCTGATCGGCTGGACGCTCGGAGCGGCCGAGCTCGACGGGGCGATCGGGATGCTCGCTGGCCGCTCAGCCGCCAAGATCTCGCGGAAGTACGGGGTCGAGCCGCGCCGGGCCCGCACGCTGCTCGCCGGCGCGGTGATCCTCGCCGAGGTCCAGGCCCGACTGGGCGTGCCGTTCGCGGTCGCCCGCGGCGGGCTCCGGGAGGGGCTCGCCGCCGAGCTGCTCGCCGAGCCGGCCGCGGCGTAGCACCGGCTTCAGGTGGTCAGATACTCGACCGGCACCAGCCCGTCGCCGTCCAGCACCCAGACCGAGCCCTTCTTCGCCTCGCGGCCGGGCCCGACGAGCGCGGCGATCACGTCTCCGTGAGTGCAGGCGACCGCCGTCTCGTCCAGTGAGGCGAGCAGCGCGCGCACATCGTCCGCGGCGGTGCCCTCGCCCAGGTCGTCGCGCTGCTCCACGGCCACGCCCAGCCGTGCCGCAAGCGGCTCGACGGTCTGCACGCAGCGGGTGAACGGGCTGCTGAATACCCGGCGGACGGGATAGCCGGAGAGCAGATCGGGCAGGCGGGCTGCTTGGCGGCGGCCCTTGCCGTCCAGTGGCCGGAGGCGGTCATCGCCGCCGCTCGCGCCGCGTCTCCCGGCGCGGCCGTGCCGCACGAGCAGGATCACGACCAGGCCGCGCTCCCACGCTTCTCGAGCGTCCGCCAGGCGTCCGGAAACTCGGCGCGGCGCTGCGCACGCCGGGCACGCTGCCGGGCGACCACGAGATCGGCCGCCGCGGCGGCGCGCGGCTGGGCGATCTCGGCCAGGTCTCGCATCGCCTGCTCGGCGACGTGCGCGTCCTGGTGCTCGCCGAGCACGTCCTGGACGCGCTTGGCGGCGGACACGAACCGCGTCGCCTTGCGCCCGCGCCCCAGCTCGGCCAGCTCGGCGGCGTAGCGGGCGTGCTTGACCGTCTTTCGCACCTCGTGGAGCTGCTCGTCCGCCGGCTGCTCGCCGAGCCCGCGCACCTCGCGCCGCAGGGCGCGGAACTCCTTCGCCGCGATCTGCTGCAGCGTGGTGCCGGTTGTGCGGGCCGGGGGAGCGGTCAGCTCGGCCTCGAGCCGGTCGAGCAGCCGCATGTACCTGGCGGAGGCGAGATCGCCCAGCATCTCGGCCCGGGCCGCGTCCCGCCGGGCGACGAGCGTCGGCAGCAGCGACTCGACGGCCTCGCGGTCGCGCGGATCCAGGCCGGCGGCGTCGCGGCGCAGGTGGTCCAGCAGGACGTCGAGATCGCGAACCGCGCCGAGCGCGCCTCCCGCCCATGCCAGCTCGGAGCGCAGCTCCTTCACCCAGCGGCGCTCGAGCAGGGGAGCGCCCGCGCGGAGCAGCGCGCGCATTCGCCGGATGGCCACGCGGTGCCCGTGGAGGTGCTCGGGATCGCTGCCCAGCCGCGTCCCGGGGTCGTTGACCAGGATCTCGCGATACTGCGCCTGGAGCATCGCGGCCAGCTGCCGCACGGGTCGCGCGGCGCGGCGCGGGGGCTGCGGGCCCGCGGGCAGGAGCCCGAGCGCGCGGACGAGCTTCGGCCGTCCGTCGCTGTCCCTGGCGCCCGCGCCCCGCAAGACGTGCTCGATCTGCGCCAGCGAGCCGCCGTCACCGTCCACCAGCTCCACCTCGACCTCGCTCATGCGGCTGACCGCGGCTCCGCGTGCCGTGACCCGCACCTCGTCCATCAGCACCTCGGCGAGGTCGCGCCCATGCTCGCGCACCACCAGCCCGTGGCGGCGCGTGACGAGCGTGGCCGCGGGTCGCACGGGCCTGCCCCGGGTGACCGCCGGCAGCAGGTCGATGAACGCCTGGGGCACCAGGCGCGGCGATCCTTCCAGCTGGAGCTCCAGGCGGCCATCCTCCGCCGGCAGCTTGAGCTGCCAGGCGCCGGCACCGCGCTCGGCGCGGTAGCGAAGCGTGATCCCGCAGGCCGCGAGCCGGTGGTCAGGCGTGTCGTGGTACGTCGACGAGAAGCGGCGAGCCTCGATCGGCCGGCCCAGCTCTGCCGGCAGGGCGAACCCCGCACCGGCGCGGAGCTTGATCTCGCGTTCGACGGTCTGCTTCATCGCCACAGTCGAAGTCTACGAGCCGATTCGCCGCTCGGCGGCGAGCGCACGCTCGATCAGCGACCGGCGCAGCGCGGGCCCGGCGCCCGCCAGCCGCAGCTCGTATTCGATCCGGCCGGCGGTGGGCTGGGCAGACGCGACCTCGGTGCGGGCGGTGAACGGGGGCAGCCGGTCGCCGAAGTCGAGCTCGAGGTCGACGAGTGCGCCCTCCGGCACCACCCGCTCCGTCCGGACGCGGACGCCGTCGAGCGCGAAGTCGACCGTCGCCGCCGCGAACTCCTCGACCGCATCCCCGGATGGGGCGACGCGACGGCACACCGCCCGCAGCCGCAGCGGGATCCGCGCCTGGGCGTGCCGCTCGAACAGTCGCCGGTCCTGGGCGTAGACCCAGCGGACGACACGCTGCTCCGTGTACTCCTCGAGCGGATCGAAGCGCAGCGCCTCGCCGTCCGCGTCCATCCGCACCACCTCGGCAGCGGTGAAGACGAGAAACCGCGGGTTCCGGAACTCGATCTCGAGCCACTGTCGCGACCCGACCGCCAGGCGTGCGTCCGGCGCGCCGGCGAGCTTCACGCCGCCGGCGGAGAGGTTCAGCGCGGCGCGGGGGACGGGATCGCTGCGGCCGCCGTCCGCCTGAAGCTCGCTGCAGGCGACGGCGATGTCCGTCTCCACCCGCAGGAAGGCCCGCCGCTCCCTCTCCATCCTTCCGAGTCTATTGCGCGATACTCCGCGGATGTCCGCCACACCGACCGAGCGGCCGGCTCCCGTCGCCGACCTCGACTGGGACTCCGCGCGGATGCGGTCGCTCGCCGATCGCGCGGTCGAGCTGTACGGCGAGTTCCTCGACGGCCTCGACGACATGCCGATCGCGCGGGACATGCCTGCACAGCGTGTGCGCGAGGCGGTCGTCAGGCCGGTGCCCGAGGAGGGGCTGTCCGACGACGAGCTCGTCGCCCATCTGCACGACGTGCTGATCGAGTGGGGCGTGCAGTGCGGGCATCCACGGTTCCTCGCCTACGTCACCGGCAGCGGCACCGTGCCGGGAGCGGTGGCCGAGATGCTCGCCGCCGCGGTGAACATGAACGTCGGCGGATGGCAGCTGTCGCCGTCGGCCAGCGAGATCGAGCACGCGCTGATGCGGTGGTTCGCGGACCGCTTCGGCCTGCCCGCCGCGGCGGGCGGACTGCTCGTCTCCGGAGGAGCGATGGCGAACATGGTCTGCCTGAAGGCGGCACGCGACCACGCGGCCGGGTGGGACACGAGGCGCGACGGCATGGCCGCGGGGCCGCCCCTGGCGATCTACGCCACCGAGGAGACGCACGTGGTCACCGATCGGGCGGCCGACGCGCTCGGGCTGGGCACGGCTGCGGTGCGGCGGATCCCGGTGGACGGCAGGCTCCGGATGGTCCCGTCGGCGCTGGCGGAGCGGATCGCCGGCGACCGGGCCGCGGGCGTCCGGCCGATGGCCGTGGTCGGGACGGCGGGAACCACGTCGACCGGCGCGATCGATCCGCTGGACGAGATCGCGGCCGTCTGCGCCGCGGAGGGCGTCTGGCTGCACGTGGACGCCGCATACGGTGGCCCGGCCGTGCTGGCCGAGGGTCTACGCCCGCTGCTTCGCGGGATCGAGCGTGCCGACTCGGTGGCCTTCGATCCGCACAAGTGGCTGTACATCGCGCAGTCCGCCGGCTGCGCGCTGGTGCGCGACGCCCAGCACCTCGCCGACGCCTACCAGGTGCATGCCACGTACGTCTGGCAGGACCGGGATCGCACCGGCGCGGGGGTCAGCCTCGGCGAGCTCGGTCCCCAGTACAGCAGAGGGTTCCAGGCGCTGAAGGTGTGGGCGTCGCTGCTCGCTCACGGGTCGGCCGCCTACGGCCGGCGGATCGCGCACGACGCCGCGCTGGCGCACTACATGGCGTCACGGGTCGAGGAGCGGCCGGAGTTCGAGCTGGCCACGCCGGTCGGGCTGTCGATCTGCTGCTTCGCCTACGTGCCCGCGCAGCCGGCGCCGCAGGAGTACGCGTCGCGGCTGAACGAGCGGATCATGACCGAGCTCCAGCTCGACGGCCGCGCATACATCTCCAATGCGATCCTGGGCGGCCGGTTCGTCCTGCGCGCCTGCTTCGTCAACCACCGGACCGAGGCGGACGACGTGGACGCCGTGCTGGACGTGGTCGCCGAGCTGGGCTCGCGGCTCGACGGGGAGCTGCGAGCGGGCTCCTGACCCCGCGGCCACCCGGCGGGATGCACCGGGCGGCGGCGCGGGATCAGATCCAGCGGCGGCGGTCGCGCGTATCCGAGACGCGGGAATCGACGCCGTAGCGCAGCGCGAGCGGGCCGACCACGAGGATGAAGATGATCATGAGCAGTTCCATACATGGAAGTGTCGGGCACGAAGTCGATTCGCTCAAATCGAGTATTGGGTGATGATGATAAGATGGGCTAATGGAAGCTGACCGCTGGCTCGGCGTTGAGCTCCGGCATCTCGCCGCCCTCCAGGCCGTCGCCGAGGAGGGCACCTTCGGCCGCGCCGCCGCCCGGCTCGGGTACACGCAATCCGCCGTCAGCCAGCAGATCGCAACGCTCGAACGGCTGGTCGGCGAGCGCCTGGTGGAACGACCCGGCGGACCGCGCCCGGTGTCGCTCACCGAGGCCGGCCAGGTGCTCCTGCGTCATGCCGACGGCATCGTCGCGCGGCTGCGGGCGGCGCAGGCCGATCTCTCCGCCCTGCAGGCCGGCACGGCCGGCTCGCTTCGCGTCGGCACATACCAGAGCGTTGGGGCGCGGGTGCTGCCCGAGGTGATGCTGCGGTTCTCGGCCGCACATCCGCAGGTGGACGTGCAGCTCTCGGAGAGCGATGACGGCACGCTGCTTCGCCAGGTGGAGGCCGGTGACCTCGACATCACGTTCATCCAGCTGCCGCTGGCCGACGGCCCGTTCGCGGCCGTGGAGCTGCTGCGCGACCCACACATGCTCGTCGTTCCGGCCGGATCGCCGCTCGCGGCCGGCTCCGCGCCCTCGCTTCGCGATGTGGCCGAGATGCCGCTGATCAGCTACCGCACGTGCACCTCCGGCCACCAGGTCGAGGCGCAGCTGCGGATGCGCGAAGCGGCACCTGAGGTCGTGTTCCGCTCGGACGACAACGGCACGATGCAGGGCATGGTTGCCGCCGGCGTGGGGGTCGCGCTGATGCCGGCGCTCGCCGTCGACCTGGCCGATCCGCGGACGCACGCGATCGACATGAGCGGCAAGCTGCCTCCGCGGCTGATCGGCATCGCCTGGCACCGCGACCGCATCCAGTCGGTCGCTGCGCGCTCGTTCATCGACCTCGCCGGCGACGTGTGCGCCGAGATCGGGAGCCGCCCGGTCGCCGCCGCGTCCTGAAACGCCGCCCGGCGCGCCCTCACTCGTAGATGATCACGTCGGGGGGCGGGCGCAGCCGCAGCACCGCGCGCGGGCGCATCATGTGCGTGTCCTCGTGGTAGAACAGCTTGAAGCCGTTGTACCAGGCAGCCCGCCGGCGCGCGAACAGCCGGTACTTCGAGATCTTGTTCGGCGGGTTGCCGAACCCGTCGATGTTGACGACGAGGGCCACGCCCGGGTGCTGCGCCAGTCGGCGCTTGTGTCGGATCATCCCCGGTGTGAACTGGTGGACGATGAGCAGCTTCTCCGGGAGGTCCTCCTGCTTGACGATGCGGGCGAGCTGGGCGGCCGCGCGGTTTACGACGGATGCGTCGGTGGATCCGATCACCGTCCCCGGCACCTGGCCTGGGCGCATGCTCCACTCGGGGTCGAGCGCCAGCCCGACGTCCGGCTGGCGCAGGTAGCGGTCGTACGCCCGCACCTCCTTCAGGAAGTCCGCGCGGCCGGGCTGGATGTCGAGGATGAGCAGGGCCTTCGCTCGCCGCGCGGCGGCGAGGTAGCGGTCGATCACCGCGTCGGGCTGGCGGTAGCGATACTTCCCGTCGTCGCCCGGGGCGGCGGTGACGACCGTCGCGATCAGCTCGAACGCCGGCTGTAGCGGCCGGCCGCCTCCGGCGTACCGGGCAGCCTGTGCGAGCAGCCCGCGGGCGGCGGCGTCCGGTGTTCCGATCCCCAGCTGTCCGAACTGCGCGTCCTCCGGCGCGCCGTAGTAGGCGACGATGCGGTATCGCGGCAGCAGGGTCCGTCCGCCGCGTGGTAGCTGAGGCGGGCCGGGCGGGCCGTGCGCCGCCGTCGCGGCTGTCGTGTCGACGGGCGAGCCGCCCTTGCTGAGCGCGAACACCGTGCCCACCGCGAGCACGACCGCGAGCGTGACACCGGCGGCGATCCGCCGCTCCCTGCGCACGCGCCGGCGGGCCCGGTCGCGGGCCTGCTGCCTGCGGTCGGGAGCCGCGATCACGCCGCCACCCCGCGCCGCGCCGCGTACCACGCGCTGTAGCCTCCCTCGGAGCTTCGCACCCGCCCGCCGCGGACGTCGAGGATGCGGTCGGAGATGCGGTCGAGGAAGTACCGGTCGTGCGAGACGAACGCGACCGTCCCGTCATAGCTCTCGAGTGCACTCTCGAGCACCTCGACGGCGTCGATGTCAAGGTGGTTCGTGGGCTCGTCGAGCACCAGGAAGTTCGCCCCGCCGCGCATCAGCAGCAGCAGCTCGAGGCGCGTCCGCTCACCGCCGGACAGCCTCTCCACGGGTTGGCGGACCTGCTCGTAGCTGAAGAGGAAGCGCATCAGGGTGTGCACGGCCTCGCCCTCCGTACAGGGCTTCTGCAGGCGGACGGCGTCGAGCGGCGTGGCCGCGCCGAGCGCCGGGTGGTGCTCCTGCGCGAGCGTGCCGGTCTCGATCGACGGCCCGATCCACCGCTCGCCGGCCGCGGGCTCGAGCTCCCCGGTGATCAGCCGGGTGAGCACGCTCTTGCCCGACCCGTTCGGGCCGATGATGCCGACGCGCTCGCCGCGCATGATCGTCAGCGAGACGTCGAGCAGCACCGGGTCGTCGTCATAGACGGCGTCCACGCCGCGCAGCTCGACCACGCGCTGGCCGCCGCGGCGCTCGCTGCGGAGCGCGAGGCCCATCTTGCGGCGCTCGAGCACCGGCCGTTCGATCTTGTCCATGCGGTCGATCTGCCGCTGCTTGACGCGCGCCTGGCGAATGTGGCGCTCGTTCTCGCCCTGCTGGAACCATTGGCGGAACCGGCGGATCGCCTCCTCGAGGCGCGCGATCTCCTTCTGCTGGGCGGTCCACTGCTCCTGCTGGCGCTGCAGCGCCAGCTCGCGCGAGAGCGCGTAGGCGGAGTAGTTGCCGGGCCACAGCGTGATCCGCCCGCCGTCGAGCTCGGCGATCGCCGTCACCGTCTCGTCGAGCAGATAGCGGTCGTGGCTGACCATGATCACGGCACCGTCGAAGCCGCGGACGAGCCGCTCGAGATCGCTGCGGCGCTCCGCATCGAGGTGCGTCTCGGGCTCGTCGAGGAGGAGGACGTCGGGCTCCTGCGCGAGGCAGGCGGCGAGCGCGACCAGCTTGCGCTGGCCGCCTGACAGGATGGCTGCGGTCTCGTCCAGCTGGCCGGGGCCGAGTCCGAGGTCGGTCAGCAGCGACTCGATGCGGCCCTCGAAGGCGTGGCCGCCCGCGTGCTCGTACTCGTCGAGCAGGCGCTCCTGGCGGCGGAGCACACGGCCCATGAGGTCGAGGTCGGCGATCACGTCCGGCTCTCCGAGCCGCATGGCGCAGTCCGTCAGCTCGCGCTCGACGCGGGCGATCTCCGGACGGGCGCCGCGGACGATCTGCCGCGGCGTGCGCTCGTCCGGCGCGACCTGCTGGGGGAGATAGGCGGAGACGAGGCCGCGGCGGCGCGCGAGGGTGCCGTCGTCCACGTCCTCCATACCGGCGAGCAGGCGCAGGAGCGTCGATTTCCCGCCGCCGTTCGGGCCGATGACGCCCACGCGTGCGCCCTCCGCGACCTCGAAATCGAGACCGCTGAGGATGGTGCGCGCGCCGAACGCCTTCGACGCTTCGGTGAGACTGATCAGGATGATGGCGGTCCTCCGGCGATCGCCTGCGGCGCCCACGCGGTGCGCCGCGACGGATACTGTACGGCTCGTGAGCACCTCAGGCGAACTCCGTCTCGATTTCCGGGAATGCGTGGGCGCCTTCGCAACCGGCGTCACCGTGGTGACGACCAACAGCCAGGGGCGGCCGGCGGGGATGACGCTGAACTCGTTCACGTCCGTATCGCTCGACCCGCTGCTCGTGCTGGTCTCGCTCGCGCACGGAACGCGGACGCTCGAGGCGGTCAAGACCTCCGAGCGGTTCGTGGTGAACGTGCTGCACCGAAATCAGCGGGAGGTGGCGCTCGCGTTCGCGAAGCCCGGGGCGCCGTTCCCGGACGGGTACACGGTCGTGGATCCGCACGGGTTCGTGGTCGTGCGCCACGCCCTGGCCATCCTGCGATGCGAGGTGTACGGGATGCACACGGCGGGCGACCACGACCTCGTCGTCGGCGAGGTGATCGACTTCGAGGGATCGGGCGGCCAGCCGCTGATCTTCCATCGCGGCGCCTTCGGCGGGCTCGATGCGGACGCGCTCGTCCCGCAGGGCCGTGTGATCGGCATCCACACCGCATCGGGCTGGTAGACGCGGCCGTGTCGGACGAGGGCCGGGTGTGGGATTGCGCGCTGCGCGTGCGCGACCTGCTGCTGGCCCATGCGGCGCAGGAGCTTCGCGCCCTCTGCGATCCCGGGTTCTGGGACCGTTCGGGCGAAACGGAGCTCGGCACGCTCGCGGCCCATGCGACCGCGGTCGAAATGCTCGGCGTGCTGGGCCACAGGTCGCTCCTGCTGGCCGAGACGCCGGGCGCGCCGGAGCCTCGGTATGCCGTCGAGCAGCAGTGGACGACGGGCGACGCCGGGAACCTTGCGGTCGAGGACGAGCGGCTGTTCACGCTGGCCGACCGCTCGGCGGCCGAGGCGTCCGGCGACGCCGAACGGCTGGCGCGCCTGGGGACGAAGCTGGCAGCTCAGGACGCGGCCGCGCGGTATGCGGAGCTGCTCCAGGCTGGGGACGCGGCCGGCGCGGCGGCGATGTGGACGGATGCGTTCCGGGAGGCGCACGGTGCGCACGTGGTGCCGCGCATCGGCAGCGTGCGGGCGGCGCGGCTGATCGCGGGCGTGGGGCCGCGGACGCTGGTGCGGTGCTGGTTCGACGAGGGGGAGGAGACGGTCGAGCTGCTGTGGCGGGAGACGGACAGGGGCCGGTTGATCCACGGGGCGCGGACATTCCGTCCGCCCGCGTGACGATTCCGTCACCTCACCGGAGGGTCACCGGCGCGCATCGCCCCCTGTGACGGTGTCCAACCCCGGTCGGGTGGGCGTGACCGCGGTGTGACGGGCTCGTGACGCGTGAACCGCCTGGGTGGGCGGGACCGCGGGCAGCCCCCGGCGTTCGGGGTTGGACACCGAACGTGTGGTCGTGACCGCCGCGTTACCCGCGCGTGCGCGTGCTCGGAGCCACATCCGTCGAGCGCGACGTCACGGCTCGTGACCGAGTCGTGGCGTCTGCCCGTGGGTACAGTGCACGTATGAGCACCGTCGGTGATGCGCCCGAGCTGCAGCTCGACGCACCGCGCGACGAGGTGCTCGCTCGCGCGGCGGCGCTGATCGGCGAGGCGTGGGTCAGCTTCGACCGCGCGCGTCCTGGACAGCCGGTCGTCGACGACGCGCTCCGTGCGATGCTGCGCGAACCGCTCCCCGACGACCCGGAGCCGGTCACCCAGGCGCTCGAGAAGGCCGCGCTGATCCTCGACGAGAGCATCGCCCAGCCGAGGCCCCGCTACTTCGCGTTCGTCGGCTCGTCGGGCCTCCCGATCGGCGTCGTCGGCGACGCGCTCGCCTCGTGCTTCGACGCCAATCTCGCCGTCTACGCCGGTGCGGCGAGCGACATCGAGGAGCAGGCGGTGCGGTGGGTCGGCGAGCTGATCGGCTACCCCGTCGCGGGAGGGGCGTTCACCAGCGGTGGCACGGTGAGCAACCTGACCGCGCTGGCGGCGGCGCGCGAGCGCGCGATGCCGGGGACGCGCGCCCGCGGCATGCGGGACCGCCTCGCCGCCGTCTACTGCTCGGCCGAGGCCCACTACTCGATCGTCCGCGCCGTCGAGGTGCTCGGCATCGGCGCCGGCAACGTCCGGCCGATCGCTCTGGACGGGCACCGCCGCATGCGCCCGGACGCCCTGGCCGCGGCCATCGACCGAGACCTTGCCGACGGCATCACGCCCGTCGCCGTGGTGGCCACCGCGGGGACGACGCTGACCGGAGCGGTCGATCCGATCGTCGCCACGGGCGAGGTCTGCCGGGAGCGGGGGGTCTGGCTGCATGTGGACGGCGCCTACGGCCTTGCCGCCGCAGCGCTGCCCGAGCTCGGAGACGCCTTCGCGGGCGTCGACCAAGCCGACTCGGTATCGCTCGACGCCCACAAGTGGCTCTACCTGCCGAAGGCTTGCGGCGTCATCCTCGTCCGGCGGCGGGAGGACCTCCACGACTCGTTCGCGCATGACGAGGACTACCTCCCACACGAGCGATCCGAGCCGCACGCCGTCGACGTCACCCTCGAGTATTCGCGCCCGTTCCGGGCGCTCAAGCTCTGGCTCGCCTTCCGCGCGCACGGGGCGGAGGCGTTCCGACGGGCGATCCGCCGCAACCTCCGCCAGGCGCAGCTGCTGCACGAGCAGATCGCCATCCACGACGACCTGGAGGGCCTCGGCCGCCCACAGCTCTCGGTCGTGCCGTTCCGCCACCTGCCGGCGGGCGTCGACGACGCGGACGCCCACAACGTCCGCCTGGCGCAGGAGCTGCAGCGAGATGCGCGGGTCTACGTCGCGCCCGCGGTCGTTGACGGCGCTGTCTACCTGCGGCCGTGCATCGTCAACTTCCGCACCAGCGACGCGGACGTCGTCGCGCTCGTCGAGATCGCACGCGAGCTGGGCAACCGCCTGGCCGAGGCGTGACGCTCAAGCCGGCCCCGCCCGATGCCGAAGCGCTTCATATGCGAGCTCTCATCGGACTCCTGATAGCGGTTGGGGCCGCCGCGCTGTTCCTCGGCGCCGGTGGCCCGGAGCTCAAGGGCCATGTCGGCCTGCTCGCCGCAGCCGTCGGCGGCGGCGTCATCGCCTTCCGCGGCGTTGTGAACTAGACGACGGCGGCGAGCGCCTGCACCGGCGTTCCGCCGACCGCGCCCTGCTCGCGTAGCTGCTGAATCTGGTCGGGCGCGTACCCCAGCTCCGCGAGCACCTCGTCGGTGCACGCACCGGGCGCCAGACCGGCGTGGCGGATGCGCCCCGGCGTTCGTGACAGACGGGGATGAACGTCCAGCTGCAGGATCGGCTCGTTGCCCTCGGGGCTTTCCACCTCGACGAAGCAGCCGCGTTCCCGCACGTGCGGGTCGTTCACGAGCGCCTCGGCGTCGTAGACCGGCCCGGCCGCCGCGCCGGCCGCCGAGAACGTCTCGATCGCCTGCGCCACCGTGTGCTGCGTCGTCCAGCCGGTGATGATCTCGTCCAGCGCCTCGACGTGCCGGATACGCCCGTGCCCGGTCGTGAACCGCTCGTCCTCACGCAGGTCGCTGCGGCCGATCGCGTCGAACACCCGCAGCGCCACCTGGTTGGCCGAGCCCGAGAGCACGATGTAGCCGTCGCTGCACTGGTAGATGTTGCGGGGGGCGGAGAAGCACAGCCGCGATCCGATGCGGCCGTCGGAGTGGCCCGTGCGCGCGTAGATGGCCGGCCCCGGCCCCACCATGTCCACGAGCGACTCGAGCAGGGTGATGTCGATCACCTGGCCCTCGCCCGTCGCGTCGCGGTGTCGCAGCGCCGCCAGCACGGCGAACGCGCCGCGCATGCCCGTCACCTCGTCGGCGAGCGCGACCGGCGGCAGCGTCGGCGGCCCGTCCGGCTGGCCGGTCGTGTGCGCGAGCGTCGACATCGCCTCCGCCATCGTCCCGAACCCCGCGCGGTCGGCATACGGCCCCTCCTGGCCGTATCCCGTCACCCGAAGCACCACCAGCCCCGGGTTCTCGCGGAGCAGCACCGTCTCGGGATCGAGGCCGAGGCGCTCCATCGTCCCGGGCCGGAAGTTCTCGACCAGGACGTCCGCGTCGCGGACGAGCTGCAGCAGCACCTCTCGGCCGGCGTCGGCCTTCAGGTCGAGCTCGATCGGCCGCTTGTTCCGGCCCACCTGCCGCCAGTAGAAGCTGTCCTCGCCGTCGCACTCGCCCAGGTGCCGCGCTCCGTCACCGGCGCCCGGACGCTCGACCTTGATCACGTCGGCGCCGAAGTCGGCGAGATGCCGGCACGCGGAGGGGCCGGCGAAGATGGTGGCCAGATCGAGGACGACGAGCCCGGCCAGCGGGCCTGAGGGGTGAGCGGTCATGAACGGATCCTTCGGTCGCGTACCGCACCATGGTCGCCCGCCGGACCACATGTGTCCATGAAGAGTTGTCCGCGATTGCTAAGCGAACGATGTATTACGAGACGCGGGCCCGGAAGCTGTACCGGCGGCCGTCGTCCACCGGGATGCCGTGGCACGAGTACTGCGTCGCCGAGTAACAGCTCGCGAACCGGCTGCTCGCGTTGCTCATCACGAGCACGACGCGCCTGACGTGGCCGCGTCCGAACCGCACGCGCAGCGACCCGTCGCCTGACCCGTCGAGCGCGAAGCGCTTCACCGAGACGGCGCCCGTGGACGTGAACACGAGCAGCCGCCCCTCTGGCCCATCGGCATTCCGCGGGCCGTCGAGCTGGACGCGCAGGTGCGCCCGCGCGCCGCCCGACCTGCTCGGCCGGAACCCGAGGTAGACGCTGCTCATGTGCTTCAGCGGCAGGCCCAGCCATCCGGTGGTGCGGTGCGTCGCGCCCAGGCGGTACGACGCCGACGCGGGCGGGGTGGGGTAGTGCCTGCCCTCGGAGTACCGCAGCGCGGGGATGCGGTTCCACGCGGCGAAGTCGCCGAACTGCCGCCTGAACGTCGTTCCGCGCGCACGCAGCACGTGAGCGACCGCCTGCGTGGAGTAGTCGTCCGGCCCGCCGAGGCTTCCGTCCGCTCGGTTCCAGATGTCCCGTACGACGGACGGCCCCATCGACTCGCTCAGGTACCGGAACCAGATCCAGGCGCCGTACTGGTAGCAGCACCCCTTCGTGCGGTCGAGCGGCAGCCACGGCGCCGACAGGGCGCTGGTTCGCAGGTACTGGCGGTTGTCGTTGACCGCGTCGTAGACCTCGTCCTCCATCCACGCCGCGGTGGCCTCCATCAGCCAGGTGTCCTCGCCGAAGTCGTACGCGAACTGGACGGCGTGGAAGAACTCGTGTGCCAGCGTCACCTCGAGGTTCTGCAGCGGCGTGTGGTTGGAGAAGATCGCGTCGGCGTAGTCGTCGTCGACCTCGCAGTAGGCCGAGACGTCCCAGCCGACACCCGCCTGCCCAAGCGTCGCCAGCTTCGGGTCGTCGCTCGTGCACGCTCCGTAGAGCCCGGCGGGCGCCAGGTCGTCGAGGTAGATGTCGAGGCGCCCGTCGCCGCCGTTGTTCGTCGAGGTGGTGTCGTGCAGCGGCGCGCGATACCCCATGCTGTCGACCTCGGCGTTCCAGACCTCCTCGGCGGTCTGCAACGTCTGTGCCACCCAATCCGGTATGCCGTCGGCCGGAGACGTGTCCGTTGCCGGCGGCGCGTCCGCGCCGCCGGCCGCCCAGTGCACGCAGATGTCCGGCCCGCAGTCGGGCGACGCCACCGCCTCGCCGGCGGTCCAGCCGTTGCGATCCGGCGCGGAGGCGGTGGAGGGGCGCGCGAGCAGGCGCACGGCCGCCCGGCGGTCGGCCGGGCCGAGCTCACGCAGGTGCAACGCCAGGTCGCGCAGCACCATCGTGCCGTCTCGCGCCCGGGCGGCGTGATGAGGCGCAAGCAGCGCGCGTGCCCGGTCGAGGGTGGCCGGCGCAGCGGTGTGGCCCGCAACGCGATGCGCCGCGCCCGCCGCCGCTGGGGGCATGCACACCATCGCAATGAGGACGGCGAAGGCCGCTGCCCTGCGCACTCGTCGCTCCCTTCGCTCGACATCCGCCCCGTGCCGGCGCCAGCCTAGCGGACGTTCGGGCGGGGACCACGCCCCTGCCCGGCTCAGGTCACGCCGCTTCGGACGTCGCGCCGCTGCGCGCCGAGCCGCGTCCCGGCGCCTCGGGCAGCCGCTCCGGCAGCGCCGGCGCTCGCTCGACGTTCCGCATGCCGGGCAGGAACAACGCCGCCACGGTCACCACGGCGCCGGCGGAGCCGGCCGCCATCAGCGTCGCCTGGGCGCCGATCGCGCCGGCCACCGGCCCGGTCAGGGCGAACGAGATCGGCAGCAGCCCGATCGAGATCAGCCAGTCCAGGCTCGAGACCCGTCCCAGCATCGCGGTCGGCACCTCCCGCTGCTTGAGGGTCACCCAGACGATGGTGCCGACGGTTTCGAGCGCGTTGAACGCGAAGCTCGCCGCCATCAGCTGCCAGGGGGCGCCTGCCAGGCCGTAGCCCGCCACGGCCAGCGTCGCGAGCGTCCACGAGGCGTAGATCACCGTGATCGTGTGCCGCGGCTGGCCGCGCTGGCTCATCACGATTGCGGCCCCGACGGAGCCGATGCCGCCGGCGGCGAACACCATGCCGAGGTCGGCCGCGCTGCCGTGCAGGCTGTTCTTGACGATGTACGGGAGGAGCACCTCCACCGGGCCCAGGAACAGCAGGTAGGCGACGGCCGCCGACACGAGCGTGCCCCACAGCCAGACGTTCTCGCGGACGAAGCGGAAGCCGCGGCGAAGGTCGCCCGTCACGGAGCCGGTGCGGTGCACCGGCGCCGTCTCTGCCCGGATCGAGAGCACCATCGCCGCCGACAGCGCGAAGGACGCGGCGTCCACCGCAAACGCGGTGCCAACGCCCAGCCCGGCCACGAGCCAGCCGCCGATCGCCGGGCCGGCGAGCCGGAAGGCGATCGGCCGGACGAACTGGTCGAGCGAGTTCGCCTGCGCCAGCTGAGACTCCGGCAGCAGGCTGGGCACGATCGCGTCGAACGCCGGGCCGAAGAACGCGGTGCCGGCGCCATAGAGGGCGACCAGGCCGAACATGTGCCACAGCTCCAGGGTGCCCGTCAGGGACAGCACCGCCATCAGCGTGACCGCGACGCCGCGCACCGTGTCGGCCGCGATCAGCACATGGCGCCGGTCGAAGCGGTCCGTGACGACGCCCCCCGCGAGCAGCAGCACGATGGTGGGCACGGTCATCGCGATGCCGACCATCGAGAGCGCGGTCGGCGCGTTCGAGATCGCGTACACCTGCCAGGCCATCGCCACGAGGAAGACGCCGTCGCCGACCAACGAGCCGGTCTGACCGCCCCAGAGCAGCGCGAAGTCGCGGTGGCGCAGCGGCGCGAGCAGGTTTACGCGGCTGAAGCCGCCCGGGCGGTCGAGCGAGTCGTAGCTATGCTGCATCGCTCCGCGCCTCGGTCTCGTCCTCTTCGCCCTCCGCGGACGGAAGGCGCAGCACCGAGGAGCCGGCACGCGCGTCGCGCAGGTAGTCCGCCACCGACTCGAACGTCATCGGCCGCGCGAACAGGAAGCCCTGGCCGAGCTCGCAGCCCAGCTCGCGGAGCGAGCTCATCTGCGTGGTCAGCTCGATGCCTTCCGCCACCACCTGCATGTCCAGCGTGGCGCCGAGCGCGACGACGGCCGCGGCGAGGCCGCTGTCGGCGTCCGACTCCGCCTCGAGGAACGACCGGTCCATCTTCAGGATGTCCACCGGGAACTTGCTGAGGTAGCTGAGGGACGAGTACCCGGTGCCGAAGTCGTCCATGGCGAGGCGCACGCCGAGCGCCTTCATCTCCTCGAGGCGCTGGATCGCCAGGTCGGCATCCGCCATCATCAGGCTCTCGGTGATCTCGAGCACGAGCGTGGACGGGTCGACGCCGCTGTCGCGGATGGCGCGGCGGACGTCGCCGACGATGTCGCCCTGATTCAGCTGTCGCGGCGAGAGGTTCACAGCCATCGTCAGCGCCGGCGTGGAGGGGAACTCCTCCTGCAGCCTGACCGCCTGTGCGAAGGCCTCGCGCAGCACCCAGCGGCCGATCGGCACGATCAGCCCCATGTCCTCGGCGGCGGGGATGAACTGGGCCGGCGCGATCACGCCCTTCGTCGGGTGACGCCAGCGCAGCAGCGCCTCGACGCCCGACACGCGCATGCTGTCGAGCCGCACGACCGGCTGGTAGGCCAGCTCGAACTGATCCGAGTCGATGGCGCGCTGGAGGTCGGCGCGCAGTTCCAGCCGCTCGAGCGCCTCGGCGTGCATGGACTCCTCGAACACGCGGTACCCACCCTTGCCGTCGCGCTTGGCGATGTACATCGCCACGTCGGCGTTGCGCAGCAGCTCGGCGGGCGTCGCATGCTGGCCCCCGCGGGAGATCGCGATGCCGATGCTGGTGCGGACGAACACCTCGTTGTCGTCGAGCTGGATCGGCTGGCGGAACGCCTCGAGGATCCGCTCTGCGACCTCGGTCGCGTCCTCGTCGCCTTCGATCCGCTCCAGCAGCACCGCAAACTCGTCGCCGCCGAAGCGGGCGGCCGTGTCCTCGGGGCGCACGGTGGCCGCGAGGCGGCGGGCGACCTCGACCAGCACCTCGTCGCCGGCGCCGTGGCCGAGGCTGTCGTTGATCGTCTTGAAGTCGTCGAGGTCACCGAAGACGACGGCGATCCCGCCGTTCTGCGATGCCGCCCGGGCGAGCGCATGTTCCACGCGGTCGGCGAAGAGGGCGCGGTTCGCGAGCATGGTGAGCGAATCGTGGAACGCCTGGTGGGCGAGCTGCTCCTCGAACGCCTTGCGCTCGCTGACGTCACGGCTGTTCAGCACGATGCCGCGAACGTGCTCGTCGTCCACCAGGTTGGTGTGGAGCACCTCGAACTGGAGCCAGCGGCCGTCGCTGTGGCGCAGCCGGCACTCGATCGCCTCTGGGCCGCCGTCGCCCTGACGCCCGGCCTTCGACAGCACCGCGAGCAGGTGGGCCCGCTCCTCGTCCGGGAGCAGGTCATCGAACCGGCTGCCGACGATCTCGGCCGTCGAGTAGCCGAGCACGCGCTCGATCGAGGGGCTCTGGTAGAGCACCATGCCGTCCGCGGCGACGACCGTGATCAGGTCGCTCGACCGCGCCACGAGGGAGCTGAAGCGCGCCTCGCTCTCACGGCGGTGGAGGTCCTCCGTGAGCGCCGTGCTCTCGAGCGCCAGCGACACGCTGGTCGCGAGCGACTGCAGCGACGCCTGCTGGCTCGGCGACAGGCTGGACGGGCCGGCGGCGAGCAGGACGCCGCGCGGCTCGTCGCGCACTTCGAGCGGCAGCACGTGCGTGTTCTTCGGCGTCTCGGAGAGCATCAGCTCCTGGTACACGTCGTCCGGCAGGCCGGCGGAGCCGGGCAGAGACGCGGCCAGCAGGAGCCGCTGGGTGGTCGGCCGCGACAGCACCGTGCCGCCGTTCAGCGCCACGCCGATCAGCTCCAGCTGCTCGCCCTGCAGCAGGCAGAGCCGCGCCGAGTAGCCGGCGCCCGCGAGCGTCCGCGTGGCCGAGAGTGCCGCGGCGCCGATGTCCGCCCGTCCGGTGGCGCCGACCAGCGCCACGCCCGCCTCGCGCAGTGCGCGCTCACGCTCCACCGAGTGCGTCTGCTGGCGGACCAGCACGGCCATGCGGGCGACGACCAGCAGGAACAGCCCGACGGACGCGAGGATCAGCACGATCACGTCGACGCCGGCGTCCCGGCCCCCGACGACCACCTGGAGCAGCGGCGCGATCAGCGACGCCACCGTCAGCGTTGCGAGCCGCGCCCACGAGAGCTGCATCTCCTTTTCGGGCACCGGCTCCTCGAGGCTGCGCATGGACGGGTGCAACGCGGCCGCACCCCAGAGCAGGTAGTACGACATCCAGCCGATGTCGAGCCACAGCGAGCCGTCGTACGGGCCGCTGTTCAGCATCAGCCCGTAGATGAAATCGGTCACGAGCAGCGTCGTGATGCTGCCGAAGAGCAGGTAGAACGCGGGCTGGCGCTTGCCGGTGTCGACCGCGAGCCGCAGCGCGAAGGCGAGCAGCAGGATGTCCGCGACCGGGTACGCGACCGCCACCATCTGCTGCAGCGTCGTCTGCGTGTCGTCCTGGATGACCGGCGAGATCAGCTTCAGCCAGGAGATCAGCCCGAGGCCGATGGTCAGGATCAGCGAGTCGATCAGCGACGCCATCTCGCCCGACGCGTTGCGCCGGCGCGCGAGGATGACGATGCCGGCGAACAGCAACGGGTAGAGCGACAGGTAGATGGCGTCGCCCGGTGAGGGGAAGGGCACCTCACCGCCGAAGACGCGCGGGTAGATGTACGTGTAGGCGTCGCCGAGGGCGAACATGAACTGCCCGATCGCGAACAGGTACCAGGCCCAGTACGCGGCCGGCCGGTGCAGATAGGCGCCCACCATGATCACGGACGCGCAGGAGAAGCCGAGCGCGGGAACGACGAAGCCGTTGCCCTCGATCGGCGGCACGAAGGCATAGAGCGGGAACACCACGGCGGCGGCGGCGGCCGGGTACCACGCCCACAGCGGCCACTGGCGAAGCCGCGCCGTCATGCAGCGCGCTCCGCGATCTGCGCGCGCGCCTGGAGCAGGCCCTGCGCGGCGAGGTCGTCCAGCGCGAGGATCAGCCGGTCGATCTCTGCGTCGGTGTTCGCGGCCGTCACCTGCACCCGGAACCCGACCTCGTCGCGGGGGACGAGCGGGTAGGCCGCGAGCGTCACGTAGATGCCGCGGTCGAACAGCATCCGCCCGACCTCGGCGATGCGCTCGTGGTCTGCGAGCGGCACTTCCACGATCGGAAGGCCCGAGCGGTTGGGCGTGTAGACGCCCGCGTCCTCGAGGCAGCCGAGCACGCGGGCGGTCTTCGCGGCGATCTGTGCGCGCAGCTGATCGCCCCGGCGCTCGTTCACGTCCAGGCCGGTCAGGACGGTGGCCAGCGAGGCGACCGGCGAGGGGCCGGAGTAGAGGTACGGCGGCGCGGCGACCTTGAGCATCGTCTTGACCTCCGTCGGGCAGGCGATGAAGGCGAGCAGCGACGAATAGGCCTTCGAGAACCCGCCGACAAGGATCAGGTTGTCGTAGCTCTCGCCGACGTGCCGCACCAGGCTGTTGCCGCGAGCGCCGTACCTGCAGAGCTCGTCCGGGCGGCGCTCGCCGATGAGGCCGAAGCCGTGCGCGTCGTCCACGTAGAGCAGCGCGTCGTGCGCGCGCGCGACGCGCGCGAAGGCGGCCAGATCGGGGGCGTTGCCGGTCATGCTGTTGACGCCGTCCATGCAGACGATGCGCGGCTGCACGGTGTTCTGCGAGAGCAGCGTGTCGAGGTCGTCAGGATCCTCGAACCGGAAGCGCTTGACGGTGGCGCCGTGGCTGCGGGCCACATGGCAGCCGTCGTAGATGGTCTTGTGCGCCCGGCTGTCGAGGAAGATGGTTCCCGACCCGGCCAGCACCGGGATCACCGAGGTGTGGATGTGGGTGATCGTCGGCAGCACCAGCGAGTCCTCGGATCCGAGTAGCGCCGTGAGCCGCTCCTCGATCTGCTCGTAGAGCACGGGCGAGCCGAGCAGGCGCGACCAGCTCGGATGCGTGCCCCACGCGTCCAGGTAGGCGGGCACGGCGTCGATGATCTCGCGGTCGAGATCGAACCCGAGGTAGTTGCACGACGCGAAGTCGGCCAGCCAGTGGTCGCCGATGCGGATCATGCGGCCGTCGATCTCGTCGATCACGGCGTCGAGCATCGGGTGGGTGTCCTTCAGCGCGGCGAGGTCCGCGACCGTATCCAGCCATCGGTCGATCCAGCGCGCTCCGGGGGAGGCGGCTGCGGACGCGCGCGCGGGCACGCGGCGTGGGGTGGGCCGATCCATCTCACCAAGGCATCGGCCGCGACGGGGGATGCCTTGAGCACCGGATCGACGCCATCCGGTGGGCGGTTCGGCGGCATGCGCCGACCCCCGGCCGCGCTGTCGCAGCCGAGGGTCGGGACGAGCGGTCAGGCGTGCGCGGTGGCCGTCTCGGTCGCGCGGCCGTTGGCCGATGAGACGGCGCCGGGCGGCACCACGAGCACCGGGCAATGGGCCAGGTGAAGCAGCCGCTGCGTGACGCTGCCGAGCAGCAGCCCGGCCACCTGTCCGCGGCCGCGCGTCCCCATCACAATCGCGTCGGCGGACGTCTGGCGCGCCGCCTCTGCGAGCACGTGCGCGGGGCCGCCCGCCGCAGAGGTCGCGACGTCGAGGGTGACGTTGACGCCGGCCTTCGCCAGCTCGTCGACGGTGCCGCGGACGCCCGCGAGAACCTCGTCCTCGTTCGCGTTGAGCGTCTGGCCGCCGGCGCGGCCCATCAGCAGCTCGCGCACGTGCAGGGCCTTGATCGTGCCGCTGTCGCCGACCAGCTCACGCGCGTAGGGGACGGCGGCGAGCGACTCCGGCGAGCCGTCCAGTGCGAGTACGACGGTGTTGAACATTGTCTGGTCTCCTTCTTCGTGGCTAGTGTCGCGTTCATGGTCGCGGTGGCGCGACCCTTCGGCGTCCGCGTCCGCCACACGGCGTATGCGGGATTTCCCGCACGGTCAGGAGGGGAGTCCACGAGGCCTGCACGTGCGGTGGATGACATGCTCCCAGTCGACCAAAGGAGCGAGCCATGAACCACACCGTCGTCGTCACCGCACAGATCCGCCCCGGCAAGCGCGACGAGCTCACGCGCATCCTGGCCGAGGGCCCGCCGTTCGACCTTGCGGCCAAGGGCTTCGAGCGCCACCAGGCATTCCTCGGAGACCAGCAGCTCGTGCTCCTGTTCGAGGGCGAGCGGCCCGTCACCAGCGTCCGTGCACTCGCGGCGTCCCTGCCGATCACCGAGGTCACGCGCCTGGGCCGGCTTGTCTCGAGCCCTCAGGTGCTGACCGAGGGATACTCGTGGACGGCCGCGGGCGCTCCCGCCTGATCGCCTGACCGAGTTGACCCAGATCCGCGGCGGGCGCGAGCGCTCAGTTCAGCCCGTACCCAAGCCCACTCCGTCATACTCCGGGGATGCAGCGTCTGCTCCTCGTCGATGACCACACGGTCGTGCGCGCAGGCCTGCGCATGCTGCTCGAGTCCGACGCCGATCTCGAGGTGGTCGACGAGGCGGGCGACATCGCGGACGCCGTGTTCAAGGTCCGGCGGCACGCTCCGGACGTGATCCTGCTCGACGTCCGCCTGCCGGACGGCGACGGAGTGGAGGCGATCGGACGTCTCCGCGCCGAGGCGCCCGACACCCGAGTGCTGATCCTCTCGATGGAGGACGACCCCCACCACGTGCGACAGGCCTTCGCCAACGGCGCGAACGGCTACATCCTCAAGGAGGCCGCCGAGGCCGACCTGTTGCAGGCGGTGCACGAGATCGCCCGCGGCGGCCGGTACCTGCACCCCGAGCTGGGCGCTCGCGTGATGCAGGCCGACACGGCTGAACGCCGGCGGGTGGACGCCGATCCGCTGTCCGAGCGGGAGCACGAGGTGCTGCGGATGCTCGCCCGCGGGCACACCAACCAGGAGATCGCCAAGATGCTGTTCATCTCGGTGCGCACGGCGGAGACCCACCGGGCGCACATCATGCAGAAGCTCAGGCTCCGCTCGCGAGCGGACCTCGTCAGCTATGCGCTCGAGCACGGCATGCTGGACGCCCCGGATGCCGCGGGCTGACCCAGCGCTCACCCCGGCGTCGATGGACGAGGTGCGCCTGCGCCGCCTGATCGCTGTCGGGCGGACGCTGGTCGCCGAGCTGGATCTCGAGGTGCTGCTCCTCACCATCGTCGAGGCCTCGCGTGAGCTGACGGGTGCGCGGTATGCCGCGCTCGGGGTGCTGAACGACCGCGGCGATGCGCTCGAGCGGTTTCTCACCGTCGGCATGGACGACGACGCCCGGGCGCGGATCGGCGACCTGCCGCACGGCCACGGCGTGCTCGGCGTGCTGATCCACGATCCGCAGCCGCTGCGGCTCTCGGACGTCAGCGAGCATCCCCGCTCGTACGGCTTTCCGGCCGGCCATCCGCCGATGCGGGCGTTCCTCGGGGTGCCCGTGCGGATCCGTGACGACGTGTACGGCAACCTCTACATGACCGACAAGGACTCGGGCGACTTCGACGAGGGAGACGAGGAGGCGGCGGTCGTGCTCGCGGAATGGGCCGGCATCGCCATCCAGAACGCCCGGCTCTACGAGTCGGCGACGCGCCGCAGCGAGGAGCTCTCCCGGGCCGTGGCGGGCTTCGAGGCCTCGCTGGCTGTCGCGCGCGCCGTGGGCGGGGAGACCGAGCTCGACCGGATCCTCGAGCTGATCGCCAAGCGCGGCAGGGCGCTGGTCGAGGCCGATTCGATGGTGATCGCCCTGTATGACGGGAAGACGCTCACGATCCGGTCGGTCGCCGGGCAGCTCGACCGCTCGCTGGAGGGGGCGACGGTCGACCTACCCGGTACGGCGGTTGCCGAGGTGATCAACCGCCAGCGCACGCTCCAGCTCCACGACGACGGCTCGCCGACCCAGGTGATGGGCGGGATCGCCGCCCGCGCCGGCCTCGTGGTACCGCTCGTGTTCCGGACCTCGTGTGTGGGGGTGCTGTGCGCGCTCGATCCGATCGACGGCTCGTCGCGCTTCACGCCGGATCACCAGCGGGTGCTGGAGGCGTTCGCGAGCAGCGGCGCCACTGCGGTCGCCACCGGGCAGAACGTCGCCCACGAGCGGCTCCGGCGCAGCATCGAGGCGTCCGAGAGCGAGCGCCGCCGCTGGGCGAGGGAGCTGCACGACGAGACGCTGCAGGACATGGCGAGCCTCAAGCTCCTGCTGGGGTCGGCGCGGCGCTCCACCGACGTGGACGCCATCCACGGAGTGCTCGACGATGTCAGCGAGCAGCTCACGGCCGGAATCCGATCGCTCCGTCGGCTGATCGGCGAGCTCCGGCCTGCGGTGCTGGACGAGGTCGGCCTCGAGCCGGCGCTCGAGGCGCTCGCCGAGCGGATCGAGTCATCGGGCATCGAGGTCAGCATGCGGCTCGAACTGCCTTCCCGGGAGAGCGGCGAGCTGGCCCGAGACGTCGAGGACACGCTCTACCGGCTCGTGCAGGAGGCCCTCACGAACGTGGTCAAGCATGCCGGCGCGACCAGCGTGTCGGTATCGGTCGCCCGGCTCGACGGCCTCCTGGACGTGACGGTGCAGGACGACGGATCGGGAATCGACCAGGCGGCTCCCACCGCCGGCTATGGCCTCGTCGGCATGCGGGAGCGTGTCGATCTCGTCGGCGGCACGCTCGAGATCGACGGTGAGCCCGGGAGCGGCACGCGCCTGCGCGCGACGATCCCGCTGCGCTAGCCGTTGACGGCGGCGAGCTGGTCCGCCAGCTCCCCGTCGCGGGCCAGGAACCCGTCAGCGCCCGCCTCCGCAGCGGCCTCACCGCTGACGCCGACCAGGACGATCCGCACTCCGGGGTGGCCGGCGCGCACGCGTCCCAGGAGCGCCGCTCCCTCCTCGCGGACTGTCGAGCGGCCGATCAGGAGGACGGCTCGCCCGTGTCCGGCCAGCAGCTCCGGCAGCTCGGCGGTATGGGGGGTATCTCCCACGACGTGGAGGTTGGCGTCATGGCTGCAGAGCGCACGGAGGGCCGCTCGGTCGAACTGCCTGCGGTCGCAGATGACGACCCGGAGGCATGGGTGGGGGTGAACGGCGGTCGCGGGCATCATGCGGCTCAGGTTACGGTCGCGTCTACGAGGCAGCCTCAGGGAAGACGCTGATTCGGCGGTGGCCGGCAGGCGGTCGGGGTGCGGCTTTCCCGCACAGGGATTCGTGGAGTCGCACGACGCGTCAGGGCAGGCGGCGGCGGACGATGCAATCACCACGAACCGACCAAAGGGGTGCGCCATGTCGACCATTCTGATTGCGACGGACGGCTCGGAGCCCGCGCGCGCGGCTGCCGAGACGGGGATCGACTTGGCGCGCGCTCTCGGGGACGATGTCGTCTTCGTCGCGGTGTGGCACCCGATCTACACGAGCACGTTCGGCGTGCCGCCCACGTATTTCGGGGCGGACGTGGTGGAGGCCGAGAAGCAGTGGGCGCTCGAGGCGCTCGAGGCGGCCGTGGCCGAGGCAAAGGCAGCAGGCGTTCCGGCTCGCACGGTGATGCTCGAAGGGTTCGCTGCCGAGGAGATCTGCCGGTACGCGACCGAGCACACGGTGCGCATGATCGTGATCGGCTCGCACGGCTGGGGCGCTGTGCGGACCATGCTCAGCCGCAGCACCGTCTCCGGCGTGCTGGCTCACGCACCATGTCCGGTGCTGTCGGGGACGCCGGTCGGCGCGGCTGAGGAGCGCGCGGCCGACCGAGAACGGCAGACGGCATGAGCCCGCCGGCAGACGATCATCCGTGCCACCTCCAGGCCGCCGCCGGGCGCGTTGAGGCGTGCCCGGAGAGTGGTTGTCCGTTCTGGGTCGACGAAGAGTGTGTCGTCGCCGGCCTCCGGCCGGACTACGAGCACGACCCCGACCTCGTCCAGCTGCTGCTGCTGCTCCGTACCCGCCTGGCGGGCGGCGGCCAGGGGCGCGGCTGGGCGCCGCTGCGGCTGCTCCCGGCGGAGCGCCGGCGGTAGACTGCCAGCGCCCGGGGCGGTAGCTCAGTTGGGAGAGCATCTGGTTTGCAACCAGAAGGTCGTCGGTTCGATCCCGATCCGCTCCACCTGATGTAGGGGATCGTTGAAAGCGGCATTCGCTCAGGCGACGTGTCACCGACATGGCACTCAACGCGGGAGTTGGCAGTGCCCGGGGGATGCGAGGGCGAGGGCGGCAGGTCATCCGCCCCGTGTGGTGACCGGGCTTCGCAGAATGGAGGTCACTGATCGTGGAGTTTCACGCGTCAGGCCTAGGGGGCGTTCCGCAGCCAGGCCCGTCGGCGGGCCATTCGGAAGACGAACGCACGTACCGGAATTGTGTCCCGGAGGGCCGGGTGGGCGGGTGGCGGCTCGCCAAACGGGAGTCGGCTGATAGCCCCCTTACTGCCGCCACCTCTACTGGGCGCAGCCGCTGAGACAGACATCGCGGAGTCGCCGCAAGTCTGGCGTCTTTCGAATGCGGCTGTCCCCCTACCCTCGTCCAGTGTCCGCGGGTAGAGCCACCCCGGAGAGCCTTCGTCACCCACGGCATGACGACGTAGGTCATCAAGGTACGGTGCGACCGCACGTTCGCCTTCCCGGAGAAATGGTGGCTCTTGACGATGGCACGGATCCCCGTGAGTCCGAGTCCCACCCGGACGTCTGCTACGGGCTGGTCGCTTTGCTGAAGCGAATGGCGACCGGTTCGATGAGCTCGCCGGAGACATCGCGGAACTGGTCTGCCGCGGCAGCGAGGTCGCGTTCTGCCTGGGGTCGTCGCACAGATGGGATCGAATCCCAGACTGAGCGCAGACCGGTTGTTTGTGTCCACCTCACGAACGCAGCACCCGTGCCATAGCGGACGGGATACCGACGCTCCTCGACCTGGATGTCAACATAGCCGGCGTCTGCAAGGGCACTGCGGATTGAGGCCGGCGATCCGAGCAGGTCCGTTCGAGGCTCGGGCTCGCTGCCCGGTTGTTCTGTGCGCGGGTCGTTATCCGGTAGATACGACTCCAGCTGGGCCTCCCACGTCGCCCAGGCAGCATCCGTCTCACCGAACGTGGTGAATCCAAGACGACCGCCTGGTCGCAGGACGCGCCGGTATGCGCGAAGCGCTGCCTGCAGATCTGGCAGGAAGAACAGCACCAAGGATGCAAGCACCACATCGAAACTGCCGGCTGGAACATTCGGCGCCTCCGCGTCGCCGACCTGTACGCGGACCCAACTGAGGTGATCCCGCTCGATGTCGTGGCGCAAGGCATTGACCATGTCCGGCGCAATGTCGATAGCCTCCACCCGACCTCGCTCCCCGACACAGCGGGCGGCCGGAAAGGTCACCGCACCGCGCCCCGAGCCCACGTCGAGTAGTCGCTCACCCAAGCGCACTCCGACAAAGCCAACCAGATCCTCACCAAACACCGAGAAGAACTCGACGCCAGCTTGGTCATACTCGCGCGCAACCCGCGAAAACAGTGCAGCCACCTGCCGCTTAGCGTCATCCATTGCTCGCAGTATCCCACCCGGACCGCGGTCACTCAGCCACCGCACCTGGCGGCTCGGATATCTCGACCGCGTCACCGCGCGTGGCGAGTTAGGTGATCCTGAACCGCAGCAAGATCTCGTTGTCAAACACGCGGTCGCCCGTCTGCTCGAATCCGTACCGCTCGTAGAATCCAAGCGGACTGCCATCGCCCTCGCCGCAGCTCGTCCACAGCACCTGTACCCCGGGGCGGCCCCGGAAGTACTCCACGATCAAATCAAGCGCCGCGGCGCCGTACCCCCGCCCCTGGTAACGCTGGTCGATCAGCAGCCTCCAGAGATACTGCGCTATGTAGCCGGGTCCATCGACCTCGTCGCTGATCATCACAAAACCGACTGGGATGTCCTCGGCATAGATCGCCCAGCAAATGGCGCGACCACCCGGATCCTCGACCGCCTCGACCAGCGAATCGGCAACACCGGCGACGAACTGCTGCTGAATCGACGAGACGCTGAGAGCCTCGACCACGCCGCGATTCGAGTCGTCAATCGGCTCGAGTGAAACCACGGCCGCGACCTTACCTGAGCCGCAACCCGACGGGTTCCATGCGCACTCGCCGCCATGCTCATCGCCACGCCGTGCGCTGGTCAGCAATCTGTGCGACGAGTGGCGTTGCCAAGTAGATTTCACAAGGTCGCCCCGATGCGTCGGCAGGCGTCGGTGTCGGGCGAATTAGACGGACGGGGGAGTGGCAGCTCGCCGGGGTGCGGGGGCGGCGGCTGGCTGGAGGGCCTCAGCCGACTGCGACCGTCCGATGAGTTTGCCGCGCGCCGGTCGTCTGTACCTCAGATAGTGGATGGCCGATGAAAGGAGCGACCGCATGACCGCAACGCCACCGATCGTCGACCGTGGGACGTGGCAGGAGCAGATCGACGAGCTCCGCGTCCGCGAGAAGGCGCACACCCGTAAGGCCGACGCGATCGCCGCGGCCCGCCGGCGACTGCCCATGGTCGAGGTCGACCCAAGCACGCCTCTCACCGGCCCGGCGGGGGATGTCCGCCTGATCGACACCTTCGAAGGGCGGGCGCAGCTGTTCGCGTCCTACATGATGTGGTACGCCGGAGCCCCTGCCGCGGCGCAGTGCGAGGGCTGCACGAAGGACAACGCGCAGGTACGCGAGCTGTCCTATCTGCACTCACGCGACGTCACCTTCGCCGTGTTCTGCCAGGGCCCGTTCGCAGAGAGTGACCGCTATCGCGCGTTCCTCGGCTGGGAGATGCCGTTCTACTCGGTGCCCGAGACGTCGCGCGATGCGCTCATCGCCGGGCGTCACTTCGGCATGAACGTGTGTTACCTGCGCGACGGCGACCGCGTCTACGAGACCTACTGGACGACGGGACGCGGCAACGAGACGATGGGCAGCGCCTACCCAATGCTCGACATGACCGTCTACGGGCGGCAGGAGTCCTGGGAGGAATCCCCGGACGGCTGGCCGCAGATCTACCCCGGTACGCGCAGCGAGCAGATGCGCACCGACGAGGATGGCCGTGCCGTGCGTCGGCCGGGCGGCCGGCCGATCCCCCAGTGGCCGCAGCTGGCAGCCGGACACTCCGACGACATCCATGCTGCGGGCGATGCCGGCCGCTGACAGGATCAGGTCGGGAGAGCGGCGTCCTTCGCCGCCCACCGACGTCGGCGAGCGCCGTTCAGGCTGGACCCTTGGCTCGCGCACTCTGGGGACCCGGTAAGTACCAGCGATATGGACGCGGCAACGCCGACGGCTTCACGTGCTTCCGGCACTTGGGGATTGCCGTGAGCTTCGGAGAAACCGCCAGGTGAACTGAGTCCTGGACGGTGTCATGTGTGTGAGCGGAGCCTCAGAAGGGCCAAGAATCGGGGCTTCTAGCTGCCAGGTACGCTGGGGCCTACACCTGAAAGGTTCTCGGTGCGTCCTCACGGGAACCCCGCGGTCGGGGCTGATCGCAACGGTGGTCTTGTAGGGGACGGATCTGCTGGTCGCGGGCCGGACGCCGCCCGGCGAGATGCTCGCGGGGCCCTCCGCTCCCGCGGTCCGGATTCGCGCCTGCCTGCTCGATTGCGACGACGCGACCCGGCTCGCG